>JAJZWW010000001.1 GCA_021846485.1 Actinomycetes bacterium | reverse complement strand
GGCGTAGGAATGGACGAAATAGACCCACGGCTCCGCCGGCGGGGCCAGCCCCCGGCCGGCCAGCAGGGGGCACGTGCCGTCGATGACCCGTAGGCGGTTCCACTGCATCTGGGGATGCTTCACGCCGGCCGAGAGGCGGCGGACCACGCCCGGGAGCACCCCGAGGCCGTCGGCGCCGGGGCTCTCCTCCGAGCCCTCGTAGAGCAGCTGGAGGCCCACGCAGATGCCGAGCATCGGCACCCGCCGGCGGACTGCGTCGAGCACCGCGGCGTCGAGCCCGCCGGCCGCGAGCGCCTCCCGGCAGGGCCCGAAGGCGCCGACTCCGGGCAGCACCACCCCCTGGGCGGCAGCCACCGCGTCGGGGTCGTCGACCAGCCGGGCGTCGGCCCCCACCCGCCTGAGGGCCTTCTCGGCGGAGCGGAGGTTGCCGATCCCCGAGTCGACCACCGCGATCCGGGGTAAGGCGGCGGTCACAGGACTCCCTTGGTGGACGGCACGCCCTCCCCCTCGACCCGGACAGCGTCGCGAAGCGCCCGGGCGACCCCCTTGAAGCTCGCCTCCAGGATGTGGTGGGTGTTGCGACCTGATCTCGACCTCAAGTGAAGAGTGAGGGTAGCAGCCACGCTGAAGGCCCTCCAGAACTCCTCCGCCAGCTGGGGGTCGAAGCCGGGCTCCCCGAGCAGGAACGCCTCCCCGCCGGGAGCAGGGTCGACCTCGTAGACGAGGAATGGCCTGCCCGACAGGTCGAGCGCCACCTCGACCAGGGCCTCGTCGAGGGGCAGCGCCACCGAGGCGAAGCGGCGCACCCCGGCCTTGTCGCCGAGGGCTTCTCGCAGCGCCTCCCCGAGGGCGATCCCCACGTCCTCGACGGTGTGGTGGGTGTCCACCACCAGGTCGCCGGACGCCACTACCCGCAGGTCCCAGCCTCCGTGGCGGCCGAGCTGGGCGATCATGTGGTCGAAGAAGGGTATCCCGGTGGACACCTCGACCCGGCCGGCGCCGTCCAGGTCGAGCTCGACCTCGACGGAGGTCTCCTTGGTGGCCCGCTCCCGGCGCGCCCGCCGGCGCTGCGAAGGGGTCACGCCAGGACCTCCGCCAGGGCGGCGAGGAAGCGATCGTCTTCTCCCGGGGTCCCCACGGTCACCCGCAGGCAGCCCGCCAGCCCGGGCCACGACGACGTGTCCCGGACCAGCACCGAACGCTCCAGCAGGCCCTTCCAGACCTCGCGGCCGCCACGGCCGTCTGGTCGCAGCAACACGAAGTTGGCCTGCGAAGGCCACACCTTCACCGGCAGGGCTCCCAACCCGGCCACCAGGCGGTCCCGCTCGGAGACCAAGGCGGCGACCCGCTCGCGCATGTCCGCCTCGTAACCGAGCGCCAGCCGCCCGGCGATCTGCTTGAACGCGTCGAGGTGGTACGGAAGGGCGACGCGCTCGAGCGTGGCGACGACCGGGGCCGGGGCGACGGCGTAACCGAGGCGGAGCGCCGCCAGCGACCAGGTCTTGGAGAAGGTGCGCACCACGACGAGGGGACAATCGTCGCGCACCAGGGGCAGGGCCGAGCGCTCGGCGAACTGGCCGTAGGCCTCGTCGAGCACGACCAGGCCGGATCCGGCCGACAGCGCGGCGTCGAGCACTCCGGGGTCGTCGAGCATCCCGGTCGGGTTGTTGGGCGAGCAGAGGAAGGTGATCGCCGGATCGAGGCACCCGACGGCCGCGGCGACGGCGCCGGGCGCGAGGCGCAGCTCGGCGTCGCGCTCCACGACGCGCACCCTGGTTCCGCTCAGGTGGGCGATGTGGCCGTGGAGGGCGTAGGTCGGCTCGAAGGTGAGCGCCGTCCGCTCCGGACCGCCGTAGGCCAGGCAGATCGCCTGGAGCACCTCGTTGGACCCGTTGGCCGCGAACACCTGGTCGGGGCGCACGCCGTGGGCGGCAGCGATGGCCGAGCGCAGGGCGGCCGCGGAACGGTCCGGGTAGCGAGCCCAGGCCACGCCGGCGGTCGCCGCGGCCAGCTCGGCCCGCCACGCCTCGGGCGGGGGCCAGGGGGACTCGTTGGTGTTGAGCCGCACCTCGGCGTCGACCTGGAGCGAGTGGTAGCCCTCCCGCAGCCCGAGCGAGGAGCGCGGCTCGGGGAGCCCGCTCACGCCGGCGCCTCCATCCGCATGCGCACCGAGTCGGCGTGGGCCGCCAGGCCCTCCACCTCGGCGAGGGCGACGACGTGGGGGGCGAGCTCGGCCAGCGCCGGGCGGTCGAGGTCGACCACGTGGATGTAGCGGCAGAAGTCGTCGACGCGGAGAGCGGAGCCGAAGCGGGCCGAGCGGGCGGTGGGCAGCACGTGGCTCGGGCCGGCGGCGTAGTCCCCGACGCTGGCCGGCGCCCACCGGCCGGTGAAGATCGCCCCAGCACAGCGCACCCCGGCGACGAGGGCCTCCGGGTCGGCCACCTGCAGCTCGAGGTGCTCGGCGGCGATGACGTTGGCCACCTCCACCGCCTGCTGCGGGCCGTCGACGATCACCGCGTACCCGCCACGCTCGAGGGTGGAGGTGACCTCCTCGCGGCGCGGGGAGCTGGCGGTGATCTCCTCGACCGCTGCGCTGACCGCGGCGGCGACCTCCTCGGACCAGGTGACCAGGTAGGCGAGCCCGTCGGGTCCGTGCTCCGCCTGGACCACGAGGTCGATCGCCGCCCACTCGGGCGGGATGCTGCCGTCGGCGACCACTGCGACCTCCGAGGGACCGGTGAACGCCGAGGGCACCCCCACCGCGCCCTCCTGGGCGACGAGGCGTTCGGCGGTGGCCACGTACACGTTGCCCGGGCCGACGATCACGTCGACCGCCGGGATGCTCTCGGTGCCGTACGCCAGGGCGGCAACAGCCTGGGCGCCGCCGACCCGGTACACCTCGTCGACGCCGGCGACGGCCGCGGCGGCCAGGATCGCCGGGTGGACCCGACCGTCCGGGCCCGGAGGAGTCACCACCGCGAGGCCGGCGACTCCCGCCACCCTGGCGGGCACCGCGGTCATCAGCACGCTCGAGGCGAGCGGCGCCCGACCTCCGGGGACGTAGAGGCCGGCCCGCTCCACCGGGCGGCGCAGCTCGCGGACCGAGGAGCCGCCGACCCGGCGCCCCGGGGAGTCGTGGAGCTGGGTGCGGTGGTAGGCCTCGATGTTGGCCGCGGCCGCCTCGAGCGCCCTCCGCAGCCGGGGCTCCACCGCGTCGGCGGCGGCGGCCACCTCGGCCGGCGGGACCCGCAGCTCGCCCAGCTCGACGCCGTCGAAGCGGGCGGTGAGCTCGCGCAGCGCCTCGTCGCCCCGGGCGGCCACGTCGGCGAGGATCGCCGCCACGGCGTCCACCGGACCCGAGCCTCCGGCGGTGGGGGCCGGCAGGAGGCCGGCCAGCGGTCCGGTCTCGCCGCGCAGGTCGATGCGGGTCAAAAGCGGGGACATGGTGGACAACAATGGCACTCCCATGGCCGCCCTCGCAGAGCTGAGCTCGCTGTCCACCGCCCTCGACGACCTCACCGCCCGCCTCCGCGGCCTGATCGGAGGGCTGGAGGGTCCCGAGCGCGTCGCCCTGGAGACCGACCTGGCCGAGGTGGAGCGCACCCTCGACGTGGCCCGTAGGCGCCTGTCCAAGCTGGTCAGGACGCCGCCGGCCCCCCGTCGCTGACCGGTGGGCGCCCGGGGCCCCGCCTCCGGCGCGGCGCAGCATCCCTTTGGAGCTGCGCCCCGCCCCCATCGGCGACGGGACCCCGACCCCCGCCTGGCGCGCTGCGCCCCGGGTCAGCCGGGCCCGCCCGGGCGGCAACCGAGCCGGCCGGGTGACGCCCGGGGCGCCGCCCGAACGGCAAGCGCGACGAGGGGCAGAAGTCGGCGAGCACGCAGCGCTCGCAACTTGGGTTGCGGGCGGTGCACACCCGCCGGCCGTGGAGGATCATCCTCAGGCTCAACGCCCCCCAGTCGGCCTCGGGCAGCATCGCACACAGGTCGCGCTCGACTTTCACCGGGTCGGTCTCCGCGGTGAGCCCGAGCAGCCTGGCGAGCCGCCCGACGTGGGTGTCGACCGGCAGGCCTGGCAGTCCGAGAGCCACGCTGCGCACCACGTTGGCGGTCTTGCGGCCCACCCCGGGGAGGGTGACGAGGTCTTCGACGCTGCTCGGCACCTGCCCGTCGAAGCACCCCACCAGCGCGCCGGCCAGCCCGACGACGCTGCGCGCCTTGGAGCGGAAGAAGCCGGTGGGGCGGACGACCGCCTCGACCTCGCCGGGGTCGGAGGCCGCCAGGTCGGCCGGCTCGGGCCAACGGGCGAACAGCTCCGGGGTCACCGAGTTGACCCGGGCGTCGGTCGTCTGCGCGGACAGCACGGTGGCGACGAGCAGCCGGTAGGGGTCGGCGAAGTCCAGCTCGCAGAGCGCTCGGGCGTCGCCGGGGTACTCGGCCGCCAGGCGGGCGGCGGTCTCCCGGGCCCGGCTCTTGGGGGTCCTCGGGGTGGGCACCGGGCCAGGCTACGGCGCCCGCTACCGTGTCGGGGGTGGTCCGCATCGAGCGCAAGGAGCGCCTCGCGCCGAGCGAGGTCGGGGCGATCAACCAGCTCCTGGCGGCGGCGGCGGTCGCCGACGACCACGCCCCCCTCGACGAGCACGCCTGGCTGGACCTGGTCCAAGGCGGGCGCGGCGGCTTCGGCGGGCTGGTCGCCTACCAGGACGGCCACCCCCACCCGGTCGGCTACGCCCAGGTCACCCGCGGCGCCGGCTCCTGGGGGATCGAGTACGTGGTGGACCCCCACCACCGCCTGCCCGGCAACACCGTGGGAGCCGAACTGCTCGCCGAGGCCGGCCGGTTGATCGCCGAGCAGGGCGGCGGGCACGTCCACCTGTGGACCTCCCGTTCGGGCCCGGCGTCGGAGCGGGCGGCGGCGACCATCGGGCTGCGCCCCGGCCGGGCCCTGTACCAGATGCGCCGGCCGCTGCCGATCGAGGCCGAGCTGCTCGCCGGCCCCCTGCCCGAGACCCGGGCCTTCGTGCCCGGCCAGGACGAGGAGCGCTGGCTGGAGGTCAACAACCGGGCCTTCGACTGGCACCCCGAGCAGGGCGAATGGGACCTCGCCACCCTGAAGGAGCGGGAGGCCGCCGCGTGGTTCGACCCGGAGGGGTTCCGCGTCCACGAGCAGGACGGGCGCATCGTCGGGTTCTGCTGGACCAAGGTCCACGCCGACCACGACCCGCCGCTCGGCGAGATCTACGTGATCGCCGTCGACCCCTCGGTCACCCGCCGGGGCCTCGGCGGGGGGCTCACCCTCGCCGGCCTCGACCACCTCGCCCGCCGCGGCCTGCGCACCGGCATGCTCTACGTCGACGCCACCAACACCCGGGCCGTGAAGCTCTACGTCGACCTCGGCTTCACCGTCAACCACGTCGACCAGGCCTACGTGGGTGACATCCCCCCGATCGGGCGCGGCTAGCGCCCGGGTAGCCTGGCTGCGTGCCGAGCGCCTACGAGCTCGACCGCGACGCCCTCGCGCTGCTGCTGGCCGACCAGCCCCCCTACCGCTGCTCGCAGGTGTGGCGGGGCCTCTACCAGGGGCTCCGGCGGCCGGGGGAGATGACCGACCTGCCGCCAGCGCTGCGCGACCGCCTGGAGGCGGCCCTGCCGCCGGGGCTGACCGAGCTGTCGCGCTCCGAGGCCGACGGGGGGAGCACCCTCTGTTGGCTGTGGTCACTGCCCGGCGGGGCGCGGGTGGAGACCGTGCTCATGCACCACCGGGACCGCAGCACCGTGTGTGTGTCCAGCCAGGCGGGCTGCGCCATGGGCTGCAGCTTCTGCGCCACCGGTCAGGCGGGCTTCGCCCGCCACCTCTCCGCCGGCGAGATCGTCGAGCAGGTCGTTGCCGCCGCCCGGGAGTCCCGGCGGGTGGGCCGGAGGCTGTCGAACGTGGTGTTCATGGGCATGGGAGAGCCGCTCGCCAACTACGACCGGGTCTCCGCCGCGCTTGCCCGCCTCCACGGCGAGCTCGGCCTGTCCGCCCGGCACCTGACTGTCTCGACCGTCGGGGTCGTGCCGGGGATCCGGCGGCTGGCAGCCGAGGCGCTGCCGGTGACCCTCGCGGTCTCCCTGCACGCGGCCAACGACCGGCTCCGGGACCGCCTCGTGCCGCTCAACCGCCGCTACCCGATCGCCGCCCTGCTGGAGGCGTGCGGCGAGTACCGGCGGGTCACCCGGCGCCGCCTCAGCTTCGAGTGGGCGATGATCGACGGGGTCAACGACACCAACGCCGACGCCGACGAGCTGGCCGCCCTGGCAGCTCCGCTCGGCGCCCACGTCAACCTGATCCCGCTCAACCCGACGCCCGGCTACCCGGTACGGGGATCGCCGCCGGCGCGCGTCGGAGGCTTCCGGGACCGCCTCGCCACCCGCGGGGTCAACGCCACCGTGCGACACACCCGGGGCGGCAGCATCAATGCCGCCTGCGGGCAGCTCGCCGCCCGTGCCGGCGGGACGCCGGCGCCGCTCCCCGGCCGCCGGACGGCCCGGCCCGGCGTGGCCCGCCTGGCCGCAGGTGCTTGACTGCTCCCATGCCCTCCAAGTGGTTGGACCGCACCCAGCCCCAGACGCTGTACATGGCGACGATCCTGCTGTACCTGAACGCCGCCCTCGCCATCTTCTCGGCGCTCGTCTACCACAGCCTCGGCGGCCTCATCGGGCTCGTGTTCCTCGCCGGCGAGATCGCCGGCGGCTGGGGGATCGCCAACGAGAAGAAGTGGGGCTTCTGGCTGGCCGCGGTCGTCGCGGTGGCCGTCTTGCTCCTCGCCCTCGCCCTCTTCAGCTTCGCCAACATCCTCAACCTGGTCTTCGACATCGCCCTGGTGGCGTTGCTGTTCCACCCCCAGAGCACTGCCTACCGCAAGACCTGGTTCCGCTGAGCCCTCAGCTCGGGCCGGGTCGGGCAGGGGTCCGGACAGCCGGGTCGGGCCGGCGGCCGGGCGGGTAGCGCCGGTAGCCTCGGGGCCATGGCGACCACCATCGACGGCATCGACGGCTTGGAGGCCCACCTCGGCCGGCACCTCGGCTACAGCGACTGGCACGAGGTGACCCAGGAGCAGGTCGACCGCTTCGCCGACGCCACCGGCGACCACCAGTGGATCCACGTCGACGTCGAGCGGGCCAAGGCGGGACCCTTCGGTGGGCCGATCGCCCACGGGTACCTCACGTTGTCGCTGGCGCCGTCTTTCCTCGGAGAGATCCTCTCTGTGAAGGGCGTCTCGATGGGGGTCAACTACGGGCTCGACCGGCTGCGCTTCCCATCCCCGGTGCCGGTCGGCTCGCGCCTGCGCGCCGGTGTCGAGCTGGCCTCCCTCCAGCGCATCCCCGGGGGGGCGCAGGTCACCTTGCGCGCCACCTTCGAGGTGGAGGGCGCGTCCAAGCCGTCCTGCGTGGCCGAGCTCATCTTCCGCTACTACGAGTGAGCTGAGCACTGCCCCCGTAGCTGTTGGAGATCTCCGTAGCGCCAAGGCGGGCGGCGGTGTCGAACGCCGTGCCGAGGTCGGCGATCAGGGCCGGCCGGGGGATCGGGCGAAGGGCGAGTTGTGAAAGTCCGCTGCAAGAAGCGCGGAAGACCTCGTGGGCCTTGTCACCCAACTCATGGGTATTGGCGCTGGCCCACCCGAGCCGGTAGAACCGTCAGTGATGCCCCCCGCCGACGCCCCCGGGCGTCCACCGCTCCCCGAGGGAGACGCCAAGCGTGCCGCGGTCCGGTCGATGTTCGACACCATCGCCCCCCACTACGACCTGGTCAACCGGATCATGACCTTCGGCCTCGACCGGGGCTGGCGGCGCGCCGCCGTCCGCGCTCTCGACCTCGACCGGAGGTCGAGAGTCCTCGACGTGGCCTGTGGCACCGGCGACTTGTGCCGTGACCTGGCCGAGGCCGGCCACCACCCCATCGGGGTCGACCTGTCAGCCGGGATGCTCCGCCACGCCCGCACCACCGCCCCGCTGGTGCACGCCGACGCCCTGGTGCTCCCCTTCCCCGACGCTGCGTTCGACGGGGCGGTCAGCGGCTTCGCCCTGCGCAACGTCGTCGACCTGCCCACTCTGTTCGCCGAGTTGCACCGGGTCGTGCGCCCCGCCGGCCGCGTCGGGCTGCTGGACGTGGCCACCCCGACCCACCCGCTGGTGCGCGCCGGCCACGCGCTGTACTTCGGCCAGGTCGCGCCCCTCGTCGGCGCGGCCTTGTCGGACGCCGGCTCCTACCGCTACCTCCCCCGCTCGGTCGCCTACCTGCCAGCGGTCCCCGAGATGCTCGCGGCGCTGCGCGGCGCGGGCTTCTCCGCCGTCGAGCGCCGGGCCCTCTCGGGAGGGATCACCCAGCTGCTCAGCGCGACCCGGGACCGGCCGTGACGATCCTGGCCGACCCGACCCGGGCGGCGCAGCTGGCGGCCCGCCTGCGCACCCGCACCCGCCGGCTGCCCCCACTGCCCGCCGGAGCGCCGGACCTGGTGGCCGCGGCGGGCACCGACGGCCCGGTATGGATGGCCGGCGGTCGCGGGGTGGCCGGCAGGGGCGTCGCCCTCCGCCTCGCCCTGCCCGCCGGCCTCGCCGACCGCAAGGCGGTCGCGGGAGCCGCCGAGGCGCTGGCCTGCCTGCACTGGGAGCCCGCCGGCGCCACCGACGGCCCTGACGGCGGCTGCGGTGGTCCCCGGCCCGGGCCGGTCGCGCTCGGCGCCCTGCCCTTCGACCGCCACGCCCCCGCCGAACTGGTCGTGCCCCGCGTGCTGCTCACCTGGGACGGGGAGCAGGCGTGGGTGACGACGACCACCGCCGGCGACCCCGCCGGCGCCGAGCGCCTCGCAGCCGACGTGGTCGCGGCCGCGGCCGGCGGGTCGGCACCGGGAGGAGGGGCCGCCGGCCGGGCTGCGGCACGCCAGCCGGCACCCGACGGCTTCGAGCTGCGCTCCGCCCGATCCCACGAGGAGTGGCGCGGGCTGGTCGCCGCCGCGGTCTCCCGGATCCGGGACGGAGGGCCCGGCGGGCTGCGCAAGGTGGTCCTCGCCCGGAGGGTCGACGTGGCCGCCAACGGGCCCCTGCCCACCGACCAGATCCTCGAGCGCCTGGCCGCCTTGTACCCCACCTGCATGGTGTTCCGGGTCGGCAAGTTCCTCGGCGCCAGCCCTGAGCTGCTGGTCCGCCGGCGGGGCCCCGCGGTCGCCAGCCACCCGCTGGCAGGCACCGTCGCCCGCAGCGGGTCGGCCGCCGCCGACCGGTCGCTGGTCGACGGCCTCATGGCCTCGGCCAAGGACCGGGCCGAGCACGCCTTCGTGATCGACGAGCTGCGGGCAAGGCTCGCCCCGTGGTGCGAGGAGCTGCACGTCCCAGAGCGCCCCTCGGTCCTCGAGCTGCGCAACGTCTCGCACCTGGAGACCCGCGTCAGCGGACGGCTCCGCTCGGACCTGGACCGGCCCTCGGCGCTCGAGCTGGTGGCCGCGCTCCACCCGACGCCGGCGGTGGCGGGCACGCCGGCAGACGCCGCCTGCGCCTACCTGCGGGAGGTGGAGGGCTTCGACCGGGGCCCCTACGCCGGTCCGGTCGGGTGGGTCGACCCCTCCGGCGACGGGGACTGGGCGCTCGGCATCCGCTCGGCGGTCGTCGACGGCACCCGGGCCGAGCTCTACGCCGGGGTGGGGGTGGTGGCCGGCTCCGACCCGGACGCCGAACTGGCCGAGACCCAACTCAAGCTGCAGGCCCTGCTCGCCGCGGTGGTCCGCCCCTGAGCGCCTGACGCTCCCATGCCCAGCGGCTTCTCGGGACGGGGCGCTTTGTCACCGGGCGTCCCAGCCGGCGAGCAGGCGACGGCACACCAAGAGCCCCGCGCTCGTCCCATGAGCGCCGATTGGCCAGCCCGGCAAGGTGGTCCTCCGCGCGGCTACCCGCAGCACCCCACGAGGCCGGACACGACCGCTGCAGCCGGCCCAGACGTAGCCTGAGCGCCGCCGTGTGCACCCGGGTCACGGTCCTCAGGCACTCCCTCCTCGTGGGTGGCAGGGTGCCCCGCCGGCGCCGGAGATCTTTCCCACCGCGTCCGCGACCGCGGCGAGGAGGCGTCCGTGGGCGGCGACGTTGGCGGCCCGGTCCGATGACACCACGACGACCGACACCCCCGGGACCGGGTCCGCGAGGCGGGGCCGCAGGTCTTCGAGGTCGGCTGCCCGGCTCGCCGGAACCCCGTAGGCAGCCGCGACGCCGACCAGGTCCACTCCGTGAGGCGTGCCCCAGTAGCGCTCGAAGGTCTCCGGCGCGATGGCCGTCGCCTGGGGCAGGAAGGAGAAGATCCCGCCGCCGTCGTTGTCGACCACCACGACGGTGAGCTGGGCGGGTCGGCCCGCAGCTCCGAGAAGGGCTCCGGCGTCGTAGAGGAAAGCCAGGTCACCGACCAGCGCGACGCTCGGGGCGCCCGTGCCCAGAGCGACCCCGAGGGCGGTGGAGACCACCCCGTCTATCCCGTTGGCCCCTCGGTTGGCGACGACGGTCACCCCCCCTCGCGAGGCGCCGTAGCACTCGAGGTCGCGGACGGGCATCGACGAGGAGGCCACCACCCACGCGCCCGGTGGGACTGCGCTCAGCACCAGGCGGGCGACACCCGCCTCGGTCGGTCCCGCCTCGGCTGCGAGTTGCCCGTCGATGGCCCCCTGGGCCGCCGCCTCGGCGGCTGCCCAGCGAGCTGCCCACCTGCTCGGCACCGGGTCCCCGGCGGCGTCGGCGACCGCGGTGGCGAGCAGCGAAGGGTCGGCGGCCACCACTGCGGTTGCGGTCCGCTCCGGGTCGGCCCACGCCCCGCACGGGTCGACCAGCACCTGGCGGGTGCTCGCGGGGAGCCCGGCGAGCCACTGGCCGAGGATCTTCGACGCCCACGGGCGCCCGAGGCGCAGCACATAGCTGGGCTGCCAGGCGGCCACCTCCGGCACCCGGAGCAAGGCGTCGGCGGCGGCCACGACCAGCGGGTCGGGCACCCGGGCCCCGCTGCGGGGGTCGGCGAACAGCGGCCAGCGCAGCGCCCGGGCGAGGACCAGCGCGGCCGGCCCGGCGCCACCGCCGGCGACCACCAGCCCGTCTGCACCGACGACGCCCACCAGCTCCTCGACGAGCTCGGGGGGCGCGGCAGCCCGCCGAGCCCCGACAAGGGCGTGCCAGGGCCGGCCGGCGTCCCTGCCCGGGGGGAGGGGGCCGGGCTCGCCGAGCAGCGGATCCCTGAAGCTCGAGTTCAGGTGGACAGGTCCCGGACCCCGGGGGTGGCCGACCGACTCGGCGACGACCCGGCTGGCGAGCGAGCGCCAGGAGCCGGCGCTCGACGAGTCGGGCACCCCGGGGTCGGCGGCGAAGCGGACCGACCCGCCGTAGAGCCCGGCCTGGACGACCGTCTGGGGGGCGCCGACCCGGTGGAGCTCGGGCGGGCGGTCGGCGGTGACCGCGAGGAGCGGCACGCCGGCCTGGTCGGCCTCGACGACGGCGGGGTGCAGCTCGACCGCGGCGGTGCCGCTGGTCACCACCACCGGGGCGGGGCGGCCGGTGGCGAGACCGAGGCCGAGGGCCACGAAGCCGGCGGAGCGCTCGTCGAGCACTCGGTGCAGGCGCAGGCAGCCGTGGGCCACCAAGGCGGCGAGCAGGGGGGTGGAGCGCGAGCCGGGAGCGACGACTGCGTCGGTCAGACCCGCCCGGGCCCACTCGTCGACGAGGGTGGCAGCGAAGGTGTCCTGGTCGCTCATGGCACCATCATCGGGTGCTGAGCGGTCGTAGTCGGGGAAAGGGCAGCCGGGTGGTGCTGCTCCACGGTTTCACCCAGTCGGCCGATGTGTGGGGCCCCCTGGCCGAACGGCTGGCCGGCGTCCACGAGGTGGTCGCCCTCGACTTGCCGGGCCACGGCGGCTCGGCGGGGGTGCGCGCCGGGCTCTGGGAGACCGCCGATCTCGTCGCCGAGGCCGGCGAGAGGGCCGCCTACGTCGGCTACTCGATGGGCGGCCGGGTGGCCCTCCACGTCGCCGTCCGCCACCCGGAGCTGGTCCGGCGGCTGGTGCTCGTGAGCGCCACCGCCGGCATCGAGGACCCGACGGCACGCGCCGCCCGGGTGGACGCCGACGAGGAGATCGCCCGCCGCGTCGAGCGCGACGGGGTCCCCGAGCTCCTCCGCTGGTGGCTGTCGCGCCCGCTGTTCTCCACGCTCCCCGCCGAGGCGGCAGCCCTCGAGGCCCGTCTCGGCGCCACGGCCGAGGGCCTGGCGTCGAGCCTTCGCCTGGCCGGTGCCGGGCGCCAGGAGCCCCTCTGGGACCGCTTGGGGGAAGTGCGCTCGCCGGCTCTCGTGGTCGCCGGCGAGCTGGACGCCGCTTACCGGGCGCTCGCCGAACGGATCGTGTCCTGCCTCGGCGGCAAGGCGCGCCTCGCAGTGATCCCCGGCACCGGCCACGCCTGCCACCTCGAGGCGCCCGAGGACTGGCTGGGGGTAGTCGGGCCCTTCCTCTCCGGGACGCCGGTCGGGCTACAGTAGGAGAGCTGGCGTCCCGCTCGGGCGGCGCCGGGTCCCTGGGCAAGGATGGAGCGTGGCGAGCAGACCGATCCCGTTCTTCAGCCGGCGCTGCCGCCTCGACGCCGACCTGCACCTCCCCGGGGGGGCGGTCCCCGCTGGCGGCCACCCCCTGGTGATCGCCTCCTCGGGCTACCAGGGGCTCAAGGTGATCCACCCGGAACGCTTCGCCCGCGCCCTGACCCCCCTCGGGTACGCGGTGATGGCCTTCGACTACCGGGGTTTCGGCGCCAGCGAGGGCGAGCGCGGCAGGCTCGCCCCGCAGGACTGGGTCGAGGACCTGCGGGCTGCGGTCGACCGGGCGAGCTGCTCCGACGGGGTCGACCCCCGCCGGATCGGGCTGCTCGGCTGGGGCATGGGCGGAGGGGTGGTGGTGGCCGAGGCGAGCGAGGATCCCCGGGTACGTGCCGTGGCCGCGGTCAACGCCATCGGCGACGGGGAACGCTCCACCAGGGCGATGCACGACGAGGCGTCGTGGGCCGCCCTCCTCGAGCGGGTGGAAGCCGACCGCTGCGGGAGGGCGACGACCGGGCGCTCGGAGATCACCTCCCCGTGGGACATCGTGCGCCTCGACCTCGACGCGAGCACCGACGGCTACGTCGGAGAAGAGCTGTACCGGGCGCCAGGGTTCGGCAGCGGCGTCAGCCTCGAGTCGGCGGAGCTGCTCCTGCGCTTCCGGCCCGAGCGGGCGGTCCACCTCCTGGCCGGCCGTCCGCTGCTGGTCGTCCACGGGACCGACAACCGCCTCCACCGCCCCGAGGAAGCCCGAGCGCTCTACCAGGCCGCCGCCGAGCCCAAGGAGCTGGTGATGCTGGAGGGCGCCGGGCACACCGAGTGGATGTTCGACGACCACCCGGTGTTCCGGGATCTCGTGGCCCGCCTCGACGGGTTCTTCCGTGCGGCCCTCGCCACCCCGGCGACCGCTGCCTGAGCCCCCGGGATCGTCGCCGGCCGGGGAGCCGGCGCCCCGGGAGCCCAGCGGTACAGCCAGGCCGGCCGGGGGGATGTTCCGCGTGGCGCTCGCGCAGGTCGACGTCGTCCTCGGCGACCCCGACGCCAACCTGGGGAACATCGCGAAGGTGGTGTCCGAAGCCGCCCGGCAGGGGGCCGAGCTGGTCGTCTTCCCGGAGCTCGCGACCCACGGCTACGACCTCGGCGCGGTGGCCGGCGACCGCAGCCTCGCCGCCGGCGACCCACGCCTCGCTGCGCTCTCGGTCAGCAACCCCGACGTGGTCGTCGGGTTCCACGAGTCTGCCGGGGTGCGGACCCACAACGCGGTCGCCTACCTGTCGGGGGGTGCGGTGGTCCACGTGCAGCGCAAGCTGTACCTGCCCACCTACCTCGCTTGGGAGGAGCGCAAGCACACCAGCCCCGGCCAGTCGCTCCGAGCCTTCGACACGCGCTACGGGCGCGCGGCGGTGCTCGTCTGCAACGACGCATGGCAGGCGCCGTTGCCCTGGATCGCCGCCCAGGACGGCGCCGAGATCCTCTTCGTGCCGGCCAACAGCGCCGAGGACCTCGCGCCCGGCTCGGTCGACCCCGAGGCCTACTGGGATCAGCTCCTCGGTTGGATGGCCCGGATGCAGCAGTGCTGGGTGCTGTTCGTCAACCGGGTCGGGACCGAGACGGGAGCCAACTTCTGGGGGGGTAGCCGGGTCCTCGACCCGAGCGGCCGGGTTGTCGCCCGGGCTCCGCGAGCGCAGCCGTCGCTGCTGTTCGCCGACATCGAGCCGGCCGCCTCCCGGCGACAGCGCCGAGCCCTGCCCCTCCTCGCCGAGGCACGCCTCGACCTCGTGGGGCGCGAGATGGCCCGCCTGGCCGCCGAAGGCGGCGACCGTTGATCCGGCCGGTTGCCGTCCGCCTCCCGCCTGCGCACCGGGTCCGCTCCCCGGGCCGGCGGGACCGCCCGGTGCCCGGGGGACATCGTGCTCCGCGAGAGATCAGCTCCCCGGGGACATCCCCGCCAGCTGGCGGTCGAGCGCGGTGGCGCCGATCCCACCGACGTGGCGGGCGACCACCGATCCGGTCGCCGAGATGAACACCGTGGTCGGCAGCCCGGTGACCCCGTAGGCGGCAGCGGCCGACCCCCGGGCGTCGAAGCCGACGGGGTAGCTCAGGTGGTGCCCGGCGACGTAGCGCCGGAGCGACGCACGGGTGTCGTTGACGTCGACGCCGACGAAGTCGACCTTCCCGGCGTAGCGGCGGGCGGCGGCCTCCACTCCGGTGGCCTCGGCGCGGCAGGCACTGCACCACGACGCGAAGAAGTTGAGCACGACGGGGTGGCCGGCGAGGCCGGCGAGGGTGAGCCGGCGAGGACCGACGGGGACCGCGTTGGGCAGCGAGAAGCCCGCCGCCGCGGTGGGCCGGGACGCCGGCGGGGTGAGCGCCGTCCGGGCGGCCAGGGGGGTGTGGGCTCCGAGGAGGGCTTCGGCGACGGTGGCCAGGTCGTAGCCCCACCGGCCGGTGTCGGCCGAAGAGGGCCCGTAGGCGCCGACCGCCCGGAGCACCCCGTGCGGGCCGATGAAGCGGATGCTGGAATCGTGCTCGACGACGTGGTGGGGACCGATCGTCGGCTGCTCGCCGTAGGCCCTCCATACCGCTTCGAGCGACGGGAGGGTGCCGGTGAGGAAGTACCACTGCTTCACGCCGGCCAGGCCTTCGGCCCGGTCGAAGGCCACGTCCGAGGCCACCGCGGGGTGGAAGGGGTTGACGTCGACGCCGACGAAGGCGACCCGGCGGGCGAGTGGGCCGAGGTCGGCGACCGCGGCGCGTACGTCGGCGGCGTAGAGGGGGGACAGCTCCTGACCGTGGTTGTCGTTGAAGGTGAGGACCACCGCCCGGCCCCGGAGCGACGCGAGGCTCACCCGCCGCCCGCGCTGGTCGGTGAGCGCGAATGGTGCGGGCTGGGATCCCGGGGCCGGCAACCAGTCGAGGCCGAGGGTCGCCTCGACGCCGGCGCTCACCGGCGACGAGGTGCTCGCCACCGCGGCAGGCGCTGCGGTCCCCGGCCGGTGGCCACCGGGACCGACGAGCCCTCCGAGCAGCGCGGCTTCTACCGCCGCCCCCGCGAGGCCGACCGCGGCGAACGGCCGAGCCCGGCGCAGCCGGGGGTGGTCCGCCCACCACGAGCCGCCCGAGGCGGCGGCCTCGGGGACGCCGCGGCTCGCCGGGGTGGTCGGGCCACTCTCCGAGCCGTCGCCGCCCCACCTCCCACCGGGACGCCGGCGCCCCACCAACCAGGCGGCGGTGCCGACCACAGCCACCAGGGCGGCCAGCACGATCCCCATCCGAGGGCTCATCAGCGCCTCCAGCCGGCTGGTCACCGCGTCCACCGCGGCGATCGGGCCCGACGCCGACCGGCTGACCAGAAGGCCGCCGACCACCCAGTAGTAGACGATGTAGACGCCCACCGCGACGAGCAGGACACCCGCGGGCCGCTGCAGCCAGCTTCCCGCAGCCCTCGTGGAGCGCAGCCTGGTGCCGGGGGCGACGGCCACGACCACCGCCAGGGCAGTGAGCACGGCTCCCATCCCGAGGGCATAGGCGAGGAACGCGGCGACGCCGCCGACCGGTCCCACCCGGGTGAAGGCGGAGGTCACGCCGGCCAGGAACACCGGCAGCGCGCAACCGAGCGACGCCAGCCCGTAGGAGACGCCGAAGCCGACCACCGCCCGCGGGCCGCGCCCTGGGCCACCGAGAGCTCGACCCGAGCCCGGCAGGTGCAGCCCCACCGGGCGCCCGACGGCGCTGAGCACGCCGACCACCACCAGCGCCACCCCGACTGCGATCCCCACGTAGGGGGTGGCGTCCATGACCGCCCCGAGGCCGGCGGCGACCAGGCCTCCAGCCACCCCGAAGACCACGACGAAGCCGAGCGTGGCACCGATCCCCGACGCGACCGCCCGGCCGACCCGGTGGGAGCGCTTCGGCCTTCCGGAGCGGGTGAACCAGCCCAGGTAGGCGGGCAGCATGGCCGCCCCGCACGGGTTGACCGTCGCTGCCATGCCGACGACGAACGCGTAGGAGACGACCGCCCAGTCCACGACGCCGACGACCCTACCTCCGCTGCGTCCGGACCGACCAGGCGGGCCCGGTCCCCCGGTCGAGCCCTGGACGTCGCCGACTGGGTGACGAGACGGGGCGGCCCGCCCCCGGTGGACCCGGGGCGTGCCAGTTCAGCCCTCGACGGAGTAACGCTCGAGCAGGCGCCGGGTGACGACGATCCGCTGGATCTCGTTGGTCCCCTCGCCGATCACGAGCAGCGGCGCGTCGCGGTACAGGCGCTCCACGGGAGAGTCGGTGGTGTAGCCATAGCCGCCGAGCACCCGCATCGCCTCGGCGGCGTTCTCCATCGCCGCCTCGGAGGCGAACAGCTTGGCCATCCCGGCCTCCACGTCTGCCCGCTCCCCCCGGTCGAGGCGCTCGGCCGCCGAGCGCACCAGCAGCCGGGCAGCCTCGACCCTGGTGGCCATGTCGGCCAGCTTGAAGGCGATCGCCTGGTGGCCGGCGATGGGCACGCCGAAGGCGTGGCGCTGCTGGGCATAGCGGATGGCCGTCTCGAACGCGGCGCGCGCCAGGCCGACGCCGCGCGCGGCGACGTTGACCCGGCCGAGCTCGAGACCGCCGAGCACCTGGGCCAGACCCCGTCCGAGGCCCCCGCCCTCCCCGCCGTCGCCTCCCGGTGCGCCGCTCCCCCCGAGGACGGCGTCGGCGGGGACCCAGTGGCCCTCGTAGGACATCTCGACGGTCTCCACCCCCCGGTAGCCGAGCTTGTCGATGTGGCGGGTCACGGTGATGCCCCCCGACCGGGGGCCGGGCTCCTTCTCCACGAGGAAGCAGGTGATCCCCTCCGGGGCGCGCGCCGCGAGGGCCACCAGCCCGGCACGCTCCCCGTTGGTCACCCACAGCTTGGTGCCGTCGAGGACGTAGCCCTCACCGTCGGGTCGGGCCGCGCAGCGCAGCGCCCGGGTGTCGCTACCCGCGTCGGGCTCCGACAGCGACAGAGCGGCACGCACCTCTCCGCTCGCCAGGCGCGGCAACCACCGTTCCCGCTGGGATGCAGTGCCGTGGGTGGCGATCAGCGCGGCCACGATCAGGTGGGTGTTGACCACCCCGGCCAGCGACATCCACCCGACACTCAGCTCCTCGACGATGCGGGCGTAGGTCACGGTGTCGAGGCCCAAGCCGCCGCGGTCGACGGGGACCGTCGCCCCGAAGAGGCCCATCTCGTGCAGGCCGGCCACCAGCTCCTCGGGGTAGCGGTCGGCGGACTCAAGCTCCGCGACGGAGGGCAGCACCTCCCGCTCGACGAAGCGGCGCACGGTGGCGACGAGCTCGTCGGCCAGGTCGGGGTCCGTGGCAGTAACGGGCATCCCGCCGATCGTAGGGTGCCCTGACGTGGTCGGGCAGCGCCCGGAAGTACCTTGACCCGGTGACCGAAGACTCTGCCCCTTGCGCCCTGGTGGTGGCCGCCCACCCCGACGACATCGACTACGGATCGGGGGCCACCGTGGCCTTCCTGGTGGCCAGCGGCTGGCGGGTGTCGTACTGCCTGGTGACCGACGGCGACGCCGGCGGCTTCGACCCCGACGTGCCACGGGCGGAGATCCCCCGGATCCGCCGGGCAGAACAGACCGAGGCCGCCCGAGTCCTCGGGGTCGAGGACCTCCACTGGCTCGGCCACCCCGACGGTCGGGTCGAGGTGAGCACGCGGCTGCGGCGAGACCTGTCCCGGGTGATCCGCACGGTGCGCCCGAAGCGGGTGATCTGCCAGTGCCCGCAGCGCAACTGGGGGAGCATCCACGGCAGCCACCCCGACCACCTCGCAGCCGGCGAGGCGACCCTGTGCGCCGTCTACCCCGACGCCCGCAACCCCTTCGCCCACCCTGAGCTGGCGGCCGAGGGGCTCGCCCCCCACTCGGTGGAGGAGGTCTGGGTCGTCGGCGGGCCCGATCCCGACGTGGTCCTGGACTTGACCGAGCACTTCGAGCTCAAGGCCACCGCCCTGCGCGCCCACGTCAGCCAGGAGACCGACCGCAACGGCCGGTTGGAGCCGATGCTCCGGGAGTGGATGGGCCGCACCGCTGCCGCCGGCGGCCTGCCCGAGGGCCGCTACGCCGAGGCGTTCCGGCGAGTCGACACCCGGTAGGCCGCCCGCCGGGCAACGAGAGCCCGACCTGGCCGCAGGACAGGCGCTTCGGCCTGGACCCCGGACGGCGCACCGTCCGGAGGCGCGCCATGACATCACTTTCGCGGTCCGACGGGCATCTGGGACGGCGAACCGTCCAGAACTGGGCGCATTGAGGCGAGCTGGGTGCATTCGATGCCGGATCAGGGCCCCGAGCGGCAACTACCCAGGAGAAACTTGCCTGCTGGACCGTTTCGCCTGTCGACCTGGGCGAGGGCGTAGCCGACCGCCCCGACCGCGGCGGGGCGGGGGGACGGCCGACGGGGGCGCCGGTGCGGAGTAGGCGGCGGCGTAGGAGAGGACCTCGTCGACGTAAGCCCTGCTGTGGTTGTAGGCGTAGATGGCGCCGGGGATGTCGGTGCCGCCCTCGGCACCGTTCGCGCACAACAGGCGCGCCGCGGCGTAGATCGCGTCTAGCGGGTCGTAGGGGCTCGGGGGCGTGACCCCGCCGGGCGGGACCGGCGTGTCGTAGGCGGCGAATGTGGAGGGGAGGAACTGCATCGGCCCGACGGCGCCGGCCGGTGAGGTCTGGGGGTCGGCGCCGAAGTCGCTCTCCGCCCGGCCGATGCCGGCAAGCACGCTCCAGGGAAGGCCGGGGCAGGTGACCGCCGCGGCCCGGAAGGCCCGCAGGTAGGCGGCTGGGACCTCCGAGGCCGCTCGGCTCGACGGTGGGGCAGCCGCAGGCGGGGCATCGGAGACCTGGAGCGCGGCGCCCGCCCCGACGAGGGCCACGAGCCCGGCCCCGGTTGCGGCGACCACCGCAGCGACCGACAGCGTCGCGACACCGGCGCCGAGCGCAGAGGCAGCGCGGATCAGCAACGCGACTCCTGGTCCTCTAAGCCTTTTTCATACCTCTCCATAGTATTTGATACTGCCCTCTGTGGAGACCGACCGCAAGGGTGGAGCGGTAGGCTTCCCCGACCCCGAAGGAGGAGGTGCCGTGCCGCCCAGCTACGCCGACTACCGGATCACCAGCCCGGCCGCCGGAGCCGACGCCGGATCCGGACCGGCCTGGGTGGCCGAACCGCCATCCCGCCTGGGGAGGGACGGAGCGGTCGTGGTCGTCGACCTGGGGCCGCTCGACGAGGCCGGCTGGGCGGTCCTCGGCCACCGCCTGGAGGAGCTGGCGTCGATCCGCTCACCGCGCCTGCCCGCCTTGATCGAGGCGGGCCGTGAGCCCCGGGGAGGCCAGTCGACCGCCTGGGCTTCCCGGGACCATCCCGGTGCCCGCCCGGTGGCGAGCGCCTCGGTCGCCCCAGGGCTCGCCATGAGAGCGATCGCCACCGCGGCCCGGGCGGCCCACGAGCTGCACGAGGCCGGCTGGGCGCACGGCGACATCCGTCCCGGCACGGTGCTGCTCGACGGTGAGGAGGGGCTGCTCGACCTGCCGCTGGCGGCGGCGGCCGCCCTCCCGCCGGCGGTCACCCGGGTGGTCGCCCCCGAGGACCTGGACGGCGCCGAGCCCGACCGGCTCTGGGGTGCCGGGGCGACGAGGGCCTCCGACATCTACGCGCTCGGCGCTCTGCTCCACCGCCAGCTCACCGGGACCCTGCTCCACCCCGACCTCCCCCGGGACCCCGTGGTCACCGCGGTGCAGCGGGTGCTCGTCGAGCGCCCCCGGGTGGACGCGTCGCTGTCCGGGCCGGCCGGGGACCTGGTCCGCGAGTGCCTGGAGCCCGACCCGGCCCGGCGGCCGGCGACCGCGCTGGCCGTCGCGGAGCGCCTGGAGCAGATGGCGCCCGCGTGACCGCCCGCCCGACAAGGCCCGAAGGTTGAGCGACCGCGTGGAGGTGCTCGTCGGCCCGGGCACGGTGATGCGCTCCGGCGGGGTCGCGGCGTGGGCCGGACCAACCGCCTCCCCCGCCCTGCTCGGCTTCTTGCACCAGTCGCTGCGCAACGTCGGCCCCTCCGGGAGGGGTGGGCGGCTGCTGGCCGACCACGTGGCCGGGATCCTCGCCCAGCGCGACCCAGAGCCCGGGGCGGCCTTCGGAGCGGTCGGGCGCGACGACGGAGGATGGGTGGCGATCCTCCACGGACCGGTCCAGCTCTGGGACGGCGAGACCTGGCTGGCGCCGGCCCCGTCGGAGGGTTGGAAGCTGTCCGCGGTGACCCCCCGACCGGCTCTGAGCCTCGGGCCGGCCGGCTCGGCGCTGCCCCAGCTCCACCCCGACTCCCCCTACGACCTGGCCGGAGGCACCGTACCCGGGGGCGGCTTCCTGCTCGTGCCCGCCGGCGCCGACCTCGCTCTCGCCGGGGCCTTCGCCGCCGGCTCTTCCGCCCCGGGGCCGGGCGAGGGACGGCCCCGCGCGCACGGCGCCCCACCGCCGTCGGCAGCCGGCAGCTACGACCCGCTGGTCGCCTCCGCGCCGCGGGCGGCGCCCCCGCCGGCCGGGGACCGATCCCCGCCCTCCTCGGGGAGGTTGCTCGACCTGCGCTCGGCCCCGTCGGTCACCCGCGACCCGCTCCCGGGGGTGGACGCCACGCCCGGCCCACCGGCCGGTCCCGCCCCGCTGGTCCCGGGCCGGCGGTGCCCCAACGGCCACTTCAACCACCCTGCAGCGCCACGATGCGCGCGCTGCGCCGAGCGCATCGCGAGCCCGACGGCGTCGAGCGGCGCCCGCCCCCCGATCGGGCTGCTCCTGGCCGACGACGGCAACGTCTACCGGGTCGACGGCGACCTGGTGCTCGGCGCCGACCCTGGCGCAGACCCGGCGGTGGCCGGGGGTGGCGCCACCCCGCTGCGGCTCGCCTCCCGGGACAGCGACCTCGCGCCAGCGCACCTGGAGATCCGGGTGTCGGGGTGGTCGGTGACCGTCGCCGACCGGGGAGCCGCAGCCGGCACCCACCTAGTCCGCCCCGGCCGGACCGACTGGGAGCGGCTGGCACCCCTGCGCCCCGAGCCCCTCGAGCCCGGCTCCCACCTCTCCCTGGGCCGGCGGGTCCTCACCTTCGTCTCGCCGTGGCCGCTCGGCGGACCGACCAGCCCGGCCATCGGGAGCTGATCTCCCCCAGCTCAGCAGCTTCTCGGCCCGAGCTCAGCTCAGGAGCCGCCGAGATCGACCCGGCCCCGGTAGCGGGGACAGAGGTCGTCGGCCGCGGCCGACAGCAGGGCCCCGATGTCCCCGGTGGGCAGCCCGCTGGTGAGCAGCCGATCGGCGACGGTCTGGAACGACGCCCCCGAGGAGAGCTCCGCGCAGACGGCCTCGCCCAGGCGCAGCAGGGCCCGGTCGCTGCGGACCTGGTTGACCGCCGGGTCGGCAGTGTGGACCGCCCCCAAGAAGGCGTCGGCGGCCGCCGGGCTCGGACCGGAGCGCCCACCGCAACCCCCCAGGGCGACGGCGAGCAACCCCAGGCAAGCGGCCGTGCGCAGGCGGGGGGGTAGCACCCGGGTGGAAGGTGGGACAGCTCGGTCGAGGCTCGTGCCGGGATGATACGGACCCTGGGGGGTCCCGGCCCGCCGCCGCGCCGCGACCGGCCCTCGCCGCGCCATCCTGTGGGGGTGGCCCCGAGCAGTCTCTACCAGCGGGTAGGCGGTGACACCTTCTTCGAAATGCTCACCCGGCGGTTCTACGCCTCGCTGAGAGACGACCCGCTGCTCGGCGCGCTCTACCCCGACGACGAGGCGGCCTTCGAGGCCGCCCGGGTCAACCTGCGGGACTTCCTGGTCCAGTTCTCCGGCGGCCCGACCACCTACGGCGACCGGCGGGGCCACCCGCGCCTGGGGGCGCGCCACGCCCAGTTCCGGATCACCCGGGCTGCCCGCGACGCCTGGGTCCGCCACATGCTCGCCGCGCTGAGTGCCTCGGAGGCCGGGGCGATGGAGACAGCCCAGCTGACCAGCTACTTCGAGTCGGCGGCCACCCACCTGGTCAACGCCGCCGACGACTGAGCCGGCATCCCCGGAGCGCCCCGGCGGAGCAAGCCGGCGGTCAGACCCGCAGGAAACGGCGGACCGCGAAGGCCGAGCCGATCGCCCCGACAGCCGCACCCACGACGAGCATCACCAGACCGGTCATCACCGCGTCGTGCGGGGTCACGTACAGCCGCTGCAGCCCGAGCGACTCGCTGCCGACGAACGAGGCGATGGAACCCCGGGCGAAGTAGATCGGGATGAACGCGAGGACCGCGCCGAGCACCCCGTCCACCAGGCCCTCCAGCATGAACGGTATGCGGATGAACCAGTTGGTCGCCCCCACGAGCTTCATCACCGCCACCTCCCGCCGACGGGCGAAGATCGCCAGCTGGATGGTGTTGACGATCAGCGCGACCGCCCCGACCATGACCCCGATGGCGAGAGCCACGGCGATCTCCGACAGGGTGTGGAAGCGGTTCTCCAGGGCGACGATCGCCTGGCGGGCGTAGGACACCCGGTACACGCCCGGCTGGTGGGAGAACTGGTCCCCGATCGTGGTCACGTCCCCCGGGCGGGCAGGCACCACCCGGTACGACGGGGGCATCTGGGCAGGGGTCATGACCTTGACCAGCTGCGGGTCGCCACCGAAGAGCGTCTTGAACTCCTTGTACGCCCGGACCTTGTCGACGTAGAAGTAGCTCTTGACCAGGTGCGGGCTGGCCGAACCCGACGCCCCGACCCGGTCCTCCGCGAGCAGCTGACCGACGGCGTGAACCTCGCTCGGGGTGACCGACGGGTTCAAGAAGACCGCGACCTGCACGCCGCCGCGCCACTCGATCGCCTGCTTGTGGATCGCCTCGCGCATGATGAGCACGCCGCCGGCAGCCGCCAGCGAGACGACCATGGTGACCACCGCGGCGACGGTCATCACCAGGTTACGGCGCAGGTTGTCGGCGGTCTCGCGCAGCAGGTACCGGGAGGGGAGGGCCAACGCTCAGGCCCCCACGCCGTAGATGCCGCGCTCTTGGTCCCGGACCACCGTGCCCCGGTCGAGCTCGATCACCCGTCGGCGCATCGAGTCGACGATGGTGTTGTCGTGGGTGGCCATGACGACGGTGGTGCCGGTCTTGTTGATCCGGTCGAGCAGCCTCATGATCCCCGCCGTCGTGCTCGGGTCCAGGTTGCCGGTCGGCTCGTCGGCCAGCAGGATCAGCGGGCGGTTGACGAAGGCGCGGGCGATCGCCACCCGCTGCTGCTCACCGCCCGACAGCTCCCCCGGCAGGCTCCGCAACTTCTTGCCGAGGCCGACCAGGTCGAGGATCTGGGGCACCTGGCTGCGCACGACGTGGCGGGGCCGGCCGATCACCTCCAGGGCGAACGCCACGTTCTCGTAGACGCTCTTGGTCGGCAGCAGGCGGAAGTCCTGGAACACGCAGCCGATGTTGCGTCGAAGGTACGGGACCTTGAACGCCGGCAGCGACCCGACCTCCTTGCCGGCGACCCAGACCTGGCCGCCGTCGGCGACCTCCTCTTTGGTGACCAGGCGCAAGAAGGTGGACTTCCCCGACCCGGAGGGGCCGACCAAGAAGACCAGCTCCCCCTTGCGGATGTCCACGCTGACGTCCCGGAGGGCGACGGTGGAGCCCTTGTAGGCCTTGGTGACGTGCTCGAATCTGATCATGGGAGAAGGAGCACGCCGCCCGCGTGCACCCCGTAGGGTAGCTGGTCGGGGGCTCGGGGAAAAGCCCCGCGCCGCGCGGCTCAGCCGAGGCCGACGGCGTCGCCCCCCCCGGAGCGTCGCCAACGGAGGTAGGACTCCATGAAGCCGTCCAGGTCACCATCGAGCACCGCGGACACGTTGCCGGTCTCGAAGTCGCTGCGGTGGTCCTTGACCTGCTGGTAGGGGGCCAGCACGTAGGAGCGGATCTGCGAGCCCCACCCGACCATCTTCTTCGGCCCGGCCAGCGCCTCCATCTCCGCGGCACGCTCCTCGCGAGCCCGCTCGGCGAGCCGGGCGGCGAGGATCTGCATCGCCTTGGCCTTGTTCTGGAACTGGCTGCGCTCGTTCTGGACCGCCACCACGACCCCGGTCGGCAGGTGGGTGATCCGGACCGCCGAATCGGTCACGTTGACGTGCTGGCCACCGGCGCCCTGTGATCGATAGGTGTCGATCCGCAGGTCCTTCTCGTCGATCTCCACCTCTCCGGACTCCTCCAGGAACGGGACCGCCCCGAAGGTCGCGAAGCTCGTCTGGCGACGGGCCTGGGAGTCGAACGGCGAGATCCGCACCAGGCGGTGCACCCCCCGCTCCGAGGCGAGCAGCCCCATGGCGTAGCGGCCGCGGACCAAGAACGTCGCCGACAGGATCCCCGCCTCCTGACCGGGGCTCACCTCCTCCATCTCCAGCTCGAAGCCTCTCCGGTCCGCCCAGCGCTGGTACATGCGCAGCATCATCTCGGCCCAGTCCTGGGCGTCGGTACCCCCGTCCTTGGCGTGGATCTCGCAGACCGCGTCGGCCTCGTCGTGCTCGCCGGTGAACAGCGACCGCAGCTCGAGGCGGTCGAGGCTCGCCGCGGTCTCGACCAGCAGGCCGGCCGCCTCGCCCTCCACGCCGGCCGCCTCGGCGCCGTCGGTCTCGCCGGCCAGCTCGAGGAGCGTCTCGGCGTCCGAGAGCCGGGCGGCGAGGGAGTCGAGAGCCTCGACGTCGCCGTTGACCTGGCCGTACTCCCGGCCCACCTGTTGGCCGTGGGCGGGGTCGTCCCACAGGTCCGGGCGGGCCATCTCCACCTCGAGCTCGGCCCGCCGGCGCCGCAACCGGGGCAGGTCTAGGTACCCGGAGGCCTCCTCCAGGCGCTTGCGGGCCCGGGCCAGCTCCTCTTGCAGCTCGGCCATCAGGACCTCTCCCCCGACGCGGCCCTGTGCCGCGGTGCCTGCCGCCGGGCCACCTCAGCGGCCGTGGCAGAACTTGAACTTCTTGCCGCTCCCGCACGGGCACGCGTCGTTGCGCCCCACCCGGTCCCAGACGCCGTCGGCCACCAGCGGCTCGGCGGTCGGGGGCTGCGGGCGCTGCGGGCTCGCCGCGGCCCGCATCACGTCCTCCTCGCTGGCGAAGGTGACCTCCTCGCCGGGAGCCGGCCCCGCCAGGGCGGCCCGCTCGATTCCCGATACGCCTTGCACCGGGTCCCCGGGGGCCTGGTAGACGGCGTGGGCCAGGTCGGCGGTGTCCTGGACCGGCTGGGGCAGCACCTGGACCTGGGCGTGCATGACGATCTTCACGTAGTCGTCGTCGATGCTCGCCATCAGCTCGCTGAACATCTGGTAACCGTCGCGCTGCCAGGCGACCAGCGGGTCCTGCTGACCCATGGCCCGCAGGTTGATGCCCTCGCGCAGGTAGTCCATCTCCGAGAGGTGGGTCCGCCACTTCTGGTCGATCAGCTGGAGCATCACCTCCCGCTCCAGCTCGCGCATGGTGTCGGCCGGCTCACCGTCGGGCGGCGCGGGCATCGCCGCCTCCCGTTCCTCGTAGCAGGCGATCGCCTCGCCGGCGAGCCGCTCGTAGATCGCGTCGGAGCTGTCCAGCGCGGCGAGGTCCTCGACGCCGAGGCGCGTCGGGTAGTACTGGCGGGCCTCGGCGAGCAGGCCGTCGAGGTTCCAGTCCTCCTTGAAGTCCTCGGCGCAGTGGGCAGTGACGATGCTGTCCAACGCCGAGGAGAGCACGTCGATCGTCCTGGCCCGCAGGTCCTCGCCCTCCAGGATCTGCATGCGCCGGGCGTAGACCACCTTGCGCTGCTCGTTCATCACCTCGTCGTACTTGAGGACGTCCTTGCGGATCTCGGCGTTGCGGGACTCGACGGTGTTCTGGGCCCGCTCGATCGACTTGGTGACCAGCTTGGAGTCGATCGGCACGTCGTCGGGCAGGGCCCGGTTCATCACCCAGGTCATCGCCCCGGTGGCGAAGAGCCGCATCAGCTCGTCCTCCACCGACAGGAAGAAGCGGCTCTCCCCCGGGTCCCCCTGGCGACCGGAACGGCCCCGCAGCTGGTTGTCGATCCGGCGGCTCTCGTGGCGCTCCGAGCCGAGCACGTACAGCCCGCCGAGCTCGCGCACCCGGTCCCCCTCGGCCTTGCACTCCTCGGAGAACTTCTCGACCAGTTCACGGTAGCGGGCCTGGCCATCCTCGCCGGCGGGGTCGAGCCCGCTGGCGGCGACCTCCTCCCCGGCGAGGCCCTCGGGGTTGCCCCCGAGGAGGATGTCCACCCCGCGGCCGGCCATGTTGGTGGCGACCGTGACCGCCCCGAGGCGTCCGCCCTGGGCGACGACGTGCGCCTCCCGGGCGTGCTGCTTGGCGTTGAGCACGCTGTGGGGGATCCCCCGCCTGGTGAGCAGCTCGGAGAGGACCTCGGACTTCTCCACCGAGGCGGTGCCCACCAGCACCGGCTGGCCCTTCTCGTGGCGCTCGGCGATGTCCTCGACCACCGCCGCGAACTTGGTCGCCTCCGACTTGTAGATGAGGTCCGGGTGGTCCTCGCGGATCATCGGCTTGTTGGTCGGGATCGGGACCACCGTGAGGCCGTAGGTGCTGGCGAACTCGGCCGCCTCCGTCTCCGCCGTGCCGGTCATCCCGGCGAGCTTGTCGTACATGCGGAAGTAGTTCTGCAAGGTGACCGTCGCCCAGGTGTGGTTCTCCTCCTTGATCTCGACGCGCTCCTTGGCCTCCACCGCCTGGTGCAGCCCGTCGGACCAGCGCCGGCCCTCGAGGACCCGACCGGTGAACTCGTCGACGATCCTCACCTCGCCGTCGGCGACGATGTACTCCTTGTCCCGCCTGTACAGCTCCTTGGCCTGCAGCGCCTTGGTGAGCTGGTGGACGTAGTTCGCGGAGGTGAGGTCGTAGAGGTTGTCGATGCCGAGCGCCCGTTCGACGCGCTCGATGCCCTCCTCGGTCGGCGCGACCGTGCGCTTCTCCTCGTCGACCTCGTAGTCGCGGTCGCGCACCAGTCCCCGGGCCACCCCGGCGAACTGGTAGTAGAGACGGGCGGAGTCGTCGCTCGGGCCGGAGATGATGAGCGGGGTGCGCGCCTCGTCGATCAGGATCGAGTCCACCTCGTCCACGATGGCGTAGTGGTGGCCCCGCTGGACCATGTGCTCGAGCGAGCGGGCCATGTTGTCCCTCAGGTAGTCGAAGCCGAGCTCGGTGTTGGTCCCGTAGGTGACGTCCGCCAGGTAGGCGGCCTTCTTGTCGTCGAAGTCGGGGAGGTCCGGGCCGACCCGGCCCACTCTGAGTCCGAGGAAGTCGTGCACCCGGCCCATCCACTGCGCGTCCCGGGCGGCCAGGTAGTCGTTGACGGTCACGACGTGCACCCCGTTGCCGGCCAGGGCGTTCAGGTACACCGAGAGGGTGGACACGAGGGTCTTGCCCTCGCCGGTCTTCATCTCCGCGATCCAGCCGAAGTGCAGGGCGGCGCCACCCATGAGCTGCACGTCGAAGTGGCGCTGCCCGATCGTGCGCCGAGCGGCCTCCCGGACGACCGCGAACGCCTCGATCAGCAGGTCGTTGAGCTCCTCGCCGCGCTCCAAGCGCCCCCGGAGCTCGACGGTCTTGTGGGCGAGGGCCTCGTCGCCGAGCGCCTCCATCTCGGGCTCAAGGGCGCTGATGTCCGGCACCAGGGACTGCAGCGCCCGGACCTTCTTGCCTTCACCGGCGCGCAGGACCTTGGCGAAGATGCTCATGGTCCCATCGTACCGGTGGCCCCCGGCGCTTCCCGATCAACACCGGGGTGCCCACCCCCCCCGGTCTCGTAGGGGTCGACCAGCCCTAGACGTACGGCGTGCATCACCGCCTCGACCCTCGAGTGCAGGTGCAGCTTCTCCAAGATGTTGCGGACGTGGTTCTTCGCGGTGTTCTCGGAGATGAACAGCTCCGCGCCCACCTCCCGGTTGGAACGGCCCCGGGCGAGGAGGGCGAGCACCTCGAGCTCGCGCGCGGTGAGCACCGGCGCGGAGCCCGGCTCCCGGCGGGCCGCCGCCCGCGCGAGGGAGTTGAACTCCCCGAGGAGCTTCGAGGCCAGCGACGGGGCGATCAGCGACTGACCGGCGGCGGCGGCGCGCACCGCGTCCACGACCTCCTCGGCGGGGAGGTCCTTGAGCAGGTAGCCGGTCGCACCGGCCTTGACCGCCTCGTAGAGGTCCTGCTCGTCGACGCTCGCGGTGAGCACCAGGACCCGGGTGGAGGTGGTCAGCCCCCGGATCCTCCGGACCGCCTCGACGCCCCCGGGGCCGGGGAGGGCCACGTCGAGGACCACCACGTCGGGCTCCAGCGCGACGGCGAGGGCGACGGCGTCCTCCCCGTTGCCGGCCTCCCCCACCACCTCGGTGCGCCAGTCGGCGCCGAGCACCGCGATCAGTCCCCGCCGGAACAGGGCCTGGTGGTCGGCGACCAGCACCCGGGTGACCGCTCCACCGCCGCGGTCCGCGCCCCCCCGGTGCTGGCCGTCCACGCACCGAAGCTACCCGAGCGCCCCGCAGGTTGGTGAGGGCCCGAGCGGCTGACCTGGTCTTCGACCCCACACCCGCCTGCTGCGACCGTGGTGGGCGGGGGCGGCGGCTCTCGCCCGGCACCCTCGTGGATCCCACGTCGGGACGTCTCCGCCGGGGACCCGGATGGCCCCTTCGGCGGGCAGGTCTTACCCCTAAGCCGCACCGTGCTCGGCGACCAAGAGTCGCCTTACGTGGGTCGTTTCGCCTGCGACTGGCCTCGACTTGCAACCACAGACCCGCTCTGGCCCTCGCAACCAGACTAGCCGGGCCGGAGCCCGGGCGTCAGTCGGCGAGCCGGTGCTTCAGCTCCGTCAGCACGGCCACCGGGCCGGGGTCCTCGCCGGCCTGGGCGGCCAGCCACAGCGACACGTAGTCACCGAAGATCACCAGGTCGAGGAGCTGGGCGAGGTCGCCGTCACCCTCGGCGCGCACACAAACGACCTCGAAGGTGCGCCCGATGATGTCGGCGACCAGCTCGAAGCGCCGGCTGACCTGGGGATGCTCGCCGTCGTGGCGGAGGAGCACGGCGGCGAGCGCCCTCCCGAGCGTCCCGTCGGCTCCCGCCCAGCCGACGACCTCGTTGTGGCACAGCTCCGGCTGGACCGAGGAGAAGGCCAGCCGCTTGGCGTTCTCGTTGACCTGGGTGCGCCAGCGCGTGGCGGCGGCGGCGCCGAGCGCCCCTCCCCCGTGGACCACCGGCACCCGGGTGCCGATCCGGCGGGCGACCTCCGCTGCCGGGCTGGCGTCGCCCTCGCTCGACAGCTGCTCGCGGCGCCGCTCCAGCTGCTCGACCGCTTCGCGCACCCAGTACGAGCCGCCGCGGTACAGCCCCATCTCGTCGAGCACCACCAGCGGGGGGATGGCCATCGACCCGAGCGCGGCCCGGGGTTGGGGGATCCCGCCGGGCACCCCGACCGTCGGCGCCCCCCAGCTGCTCGCCAGCCGGCCGAGCTCGCCCCCCCCGGTGACGACCACCATGTGCGCGCCGGCCACCGCGGCGTCCGAAGCCGCCTGGATCGTCTCCTCGGTGTCCCCCGACGCGGACACCGCGAACACCAAGGTGGTGTCCCCGACGAACGCGGGGCACTCGTAGGACTTCACGACGACCACCGGCACCGGCACGAGCGGGGTGGCCACCGCGGCCAGCACGTCGCCGGCCATGCCACTTCCGCCCATCCCGAGCACCACGACCTGCTCGATCTCCTCGCTCCTCGGCAGGCCCTCGAGCCCGCGGGCTGCCGCGGCAGCGGCCTCTACCTGCTCGGGCCAGGTGTCGGCGAGGTCGAACATGCCCACGGTGTCGAGCACCGCCATCAGCGGCCGCCGTCTCCGGGGTCGAAGGTCGGGCGGACGCCGTCGCTCTCCGCCTTGGCGACCAGCCGCTCGTGCTCCTCCTCCCCGACGGTCTCGGCCTCCTCTACCAGCATCACCGGGATGTCGTCGCGGACCGCGTAGCGGCGGCGCAGGCGGGGGTTGTAGAGGCTCTGCTCGTCGGCGAAGTAGAGCAGCGGGCCCTTGTCCTCGGGGCAGGCGAGGATCTCGAGCAGCTGGGGGTCGAGGGCCATGGTCAGGAGGTCTCCCGGAGCAGGGTGGTGATCGCTTCGACGTGGTCGGCACACTCCTCGGAGGTCGCCGCCTCGACGTTGAGCCGGAGCAGCGGCTCGGTGTTGGAGGGGCGCAGGTTGAACCACCAGCTGCCGAGGTCGACGGTCAGGCCGTCGGTGCGGTCCTGGAGCGCGCCGGGCCAGGTGGCGGGGTCGAAGTGGGCGGCCACCGCCTCGACGGCCGCCAGCGGGTCGGCCACCTCGGTGTTGATCTCCCCGGAGGCGGCGTAGCGCTCGTAGTCCCGGCGCAGCTCCGAGAGGGGTCGGCCGGCGGTCGAGAGCATCTCCAGGACCACGAGGGCCGCGATGCAGCCCGAGTCCGCCCGGTAGTTGTCGGCGAAGTAGTAGTGGCCGGAGTGCTCACCCCCGAAGACCGCTCCGGTCTCGGCCATGACTGCCTTGATGAACGAGTGGCCCACCCGGGTGCGCACCGCAGTGCCGCCGTGCTCGGCGACGATCTCCGGCACCGCCTTGGAGCAGATCAGGTTGTAGAGGATCGTCGACCCGGGACGCTTCTCCAGCATGGCGGCCGCCACCATCGCGGTGGTCGTCGACCCAGAGACCGGCTCGCCCCCGTCGTCCACGAGGAAGCACCGGTCGGCGTCACCGTCGAAGGCCAGGCCCACGTCCGCCCCGGTCTCGACGACCCGACGGCGGAGGTCCACCAGGTTGGCCGGCTGGATCGGGTCGGCCGGGTGGTGGGGGAAGGTGCCGTCGAGCTCGCCGAAGAGGATGTCGAGCTCGAAGGGGAGCCCGTCGAAGACCGCCGGGACCACCAGCCCGCCCATGCCGTTGGCGGTGTCGGCCACCACCCGCAGCGGGCGGAGGCGCTCCCGGTCCACGAACGAGCGCACCTTGGCGGCGTAGTCCGAGAGCACGTCGCGCCCGGTGACCGAGCCGGTTCGCCCCGCCGGCGGGGGGTTCCACCCGCCGAGCTGGGACTCCACGTCGGCACGCACCTCGGCGAGGCCCGACTCGGCCCCGACGGGTCGGGCTCCCGACAGGCACAGCTTGATCCCGTTGTAGCCGGCCGGGTTGTGCGACGCGGTGAACATCGCTCCTGGCGAGCCCAGCGCTCCCGACGCGTAGTACAGCTCGTCGGTGGAGGTCAGCCCGAGCAGGACCACGTCGGCACCCGCCTGCGTCGCTCCGGCGGCGAAGGCCCCGACCAGCTCGACCCCCGAGGGGCGCATGTCCCGGCCCACCACGATCGAGGCCGCGCCGGCGAAGCGGACGAACGCCCCCCCGACGGCGCGAGCCACGACGGCGTCGAGGCGGTCGGGGACGGTCCCCCGGATGTCGTACGCCTTGAAGATCTCGTCGAGGCCGGCCATCGCGGCGCAACACTAGAGGCTGCCCGCGCCCGGCGGACGAAACCGTCCACGGGAGCCCCGCAGAGCCGGCGGCCAGCCCCGGTGCCGGGACCTCGGAGGCGCGTCGCTGCGGCCCCGGCACCCGGGACCCCCGGTACGGGGGAGGCCTTTCCCCTCGGCCGGCTGATCGGGCTCAGCCCGGCGACCCAGGCCCGTCCTCGGATGGCGCCAACGGCGGCACCGGCAGCTGCGCGAAGGGGGGCGTCGAGCCCTCCCCTCCGCCCGGCGGGGGCGGGCGGGTCCGGGGCGCGCCCCCCCAGAACTCGGGGTCCTCGGGTGGCCCGTGGAGCAGCGGGCGGCGGCGGCCGCGCCGCGAGGAGAGCCGCGGCGGGCGGTCCTCCACGATCGTGCCGTCGGGCGCCACCCAGCGCCGCACCGGGAACCGCCACATCAAGAGGAGCGCCACGAGGCCGAGCACGCTCAGCCCGGTGCCGACCCAGTCGATCGGCGTCGACCCGTAGGTCAGCTCGACGTGGTGGGCAGTCGGGACGACGACCATGAGGTTGGGGGTCACCCGGTAGACGCCCGAGGCCCCCTGCACGTGCCAGTTGGGGAAGTACGAGACCTTTACGAGGACCGGCACGCCCGTGCGGCTCACGTCGAAAGAGACCGACTCCTCGTGGAGGTGGACCGCGCTGACCCGGCTGGACGGCTCGCGCCGCAGCGGGGGCGTCGGGTCGCCGGCGCTCACCCGGGCCCACGACCGCGGTCCGGCGGCGGCCAGGTACACCCGCCAGCGGGCCGGGTCGAGGTACCACGACTCGGAGAGGTGCAGCCAGGTGGTCGCGGTCTTCAAGGTGTCGGGCACGACCGCCGGCTGGTAGCGCAGCGGGCTCACCAGCGGCGAGTCGAGGACCCGGTAGACCTTCCAGGTCTGCTGCTGGACCGTGGTTCGGCTGCCGCTGGTCACGTCGGTCGGGTAAGGGCCGACGGACGCCAGGAGCCGCAGGCTCGGGTCGGCCGCGGCCTGGGCCTGCACCGTCGGGGAGACCGCCAGGAAGTACTTGACGCCGAGCATCTGGAGGTGCTCGACGCCGAGGGTCACGTCGGGCGCCGAGGGGTAGTCGAGGCCGCGCATCGGGTTGGACGGCTGCGCGGACAGCTCGGCCGCGTCCAAGAAGTGGTAAGGAGTCGTGGCCGACGCCTCGTAGTACAGGCCCTCCATGGTGGAGATGCACCCGTGGGTCCAGTACGGCAGGAGCATCAGCGCGTCGGGCGTGCCCATGTCGTTGATCGCCGGCTCGTACTCGTACATCGACCGCCCGCACCCGTCGGTCGCCCCTATCCGCCGCATGGTGCGCATGATGGCGAAGTAGGCGGTGCGCGACGACTTGTCCCGGGCCTGGTAGCCGCTGTAGTTCCACCTCACCCAGTCGGGGACGAAGGAGTTGTCGCTGCTGGTGATCCCCGCCCACCGGTAGTCGCCGTTGGCGGTGACCGTCCCGCCGGGCAGGATCCGCAGCGGGTAGCCCACCCACACCAGGGCCACCAGCAAGGTGAGCACCGGGACCACCACCAGCCGGCTCGGCGAGGCAGGCAGGAGGGACCGCCCCGCCCGGGCGTCGGAGCCGGCCCCCCAGCCGTTTGCCCCGGCCTCCCGATCGGCGTCGCCGGCCGCCCGCCCGGAGCGCTCCCTGCGGGCCAGCAAGGCCTCGATCAGCGCGGTGCCCACCTCCGAGAACGCGATGCCGGCCAGCAGGTAGAGCGTGAGGAACCAGAACGGCAGGGCCCGGGCGTTCCACAGCCGCCCGTTGGGGGCGAGCACGAACGCCAGCGCCGACAGCCCGGCCATGTACGCCAGCCACTTGCCGATCAGGTTGGACCGGGTGAACGCGAGCGTCGCGCCGACCGCGGCGAGGAGGTAGAGCCACAGCTCGCCCTGGGGGAACAGGGTGTGGATGTAGGCGGTGATCTTCCCGTAGCCCATGTTGGTGGCGTAGGGCAGGCGGTAGACGAACGGGACCGCCCAGAAGGCGACCAGCAGCCCGCCGACGATCCCGACCGTGGCGAGCCACACCAGGCGCCGGACGCTGTGCTCCAGCGCGAGGAGCACCAGCGACCCGACGATCGCGAAGAACAGCGGTAGCACGTGCGACAGCCCGCAGGCGGCCAGCACCACTGCGGCCAGGATGCGGCCCCGGCCGGTGCGCAGGCCGCGGGCGACCAGGCCGCAGAAGACGATCGCCAGCGAGAGGCTGATCGCGAAGCTGAACTCGCCGGCCATCGTGGAGGCGATATTGCCCCCGTAGATCGTGAACTCCCGACCGAACAGGAACGGGACCGAGGCGACCGCCAGGCAGGCGGGCCCAGGGAAGCGGATCCTCGCCAGGCGCCCGAACGCCCAGCAGGCGACCGGCAGGGCGATCAGGCCGGACGCGGTGACCAGCTTGAACGCGATGTCGTAGGGGATCACGTAGCCGGCGAGCGCGATGGCGTACATCGGCAGCGGGAAGTAGAAGCTCGGCACCGGGAAGCCGGCGTACCAGTCCATCGACCAGCCGAAGATCTGCCCGTGGGGTATCAGGACCCTTTCCAGGTAAGCGGGGAGCCACACGTGGGCCCCCATGTCGCCGCCGGCCGGGGTGGTGTCGCGGAACATCTGCGACGGCTCGAGCTGCCAGAACACGAACGCGACGCAGGCCCCCACGACCAAGAAGGTGACGACCGCCTCGGGGGTGAGGCGGCCGCCCGCACCACTCCCCGGCGGACCCCCGGGAGCCTCTCGCGGGGAACCTTCCTGCACCGCCGCCGTCGCCTCGGGCGTGCTCCGCCAGTCCCGGTCAGGGCCGCCCGCTCCCCCCGGCCGGCTGCGCAGCTCGAGGGACGCCTCGCCGTCGGTGGGCTCACTCCCGCCTACCGGCAGCACCCGCCTCACCGTCGCCCGACCCCTGGCGCGAGGCGATCCTGGCGGGGAGGCGTCAGTCGCACCCCGCCATGTTGCCCAACCGGGGCAGGGAGGTGGTGTAGGGCTACGGCGCCCCGGATCGGCGACCGCCGACCAGGGCGAGGACCGACTCCAAGGGCATCTGGCCGTCCAGTCCCTCCCAGTAGCGCAGATCGCAGAAGGAGCAGGTGCGAAGGGCGACCTGCTCCTCGCCCACTCGCATGGTGATCACGACCAGCTCACGGGTCCGACAACTGGGGCACCTCATGGATCGCTCCTCTACGTCCGCTGGGAGTTCGCTCGCCGGGACGCACATCCATCGGCTCGCCAGGCGGCACGCTTTAGGGCTGCAGGGGAGATTTCGCCTTTGGACTGCACCTTGCGTGAACTGCACCTTGCGCTGAGGCGGTCGACCAGACCGCCCGGCCCGGGCTCAGGTGGCCAGGCCGGCCATGCCTGCCGGCGGGTAGGCGCCGGTGACCGGCGGAGCGCCGGCGACCCCCGCCCGCCGGTCGAGCGCAGACCAGCCGAGAGGCGCCCTCAGCCTGGCGGCGTGGCCCTGGCAGAGACCCCAGTGGTCGCCCGAAGCTCCCGGGACGTCGTCGATCCAGAGCTGCTGCGCCCCGTAGTCGTAGGTGAGCCATGCCGCGACCTTGCCCTGGCAGCCGGGTCGCGCGCAGGAGATCGAGGACACCCGCCCCACGCTACCGGTGGCGGCGCCGCCGGACGGGGATGGCCGCCGCGCCGGCACGACTCGCCGACCCGGCCCGACCCACCCTCGCCCGCAGGGGCGATAGCCGTCCCGCCGGCCTAGCATTGAGCCATGTCTCGTCAACCCGGGGACTTCCGCCCCGGCAAGCCCGACCGCCAGACGGGTCCCGGCGGTACCGGTGGCCCGCCGTTCAACCGCAACTGGAGGTGGGTCGTCGGCGTCGGCGTCGGCGTGCTCGCCCTGCTGCTCCTCGCCACCCAGCTCGCCAGCCCGCGCAGCCCTGCCACCCAGAGCTACACCACCTTCACCCAGGAGCTGACCCACCACGACATCAAGTCGGCGACGGTCAACGGCGCCACCGGCACCATCAGCTACCAGCTGACCTCCGGCAGCACCTACACCACCGACGGGCCGGTGACCAACGGGACCGACCTGGTCAACCAGTGGTCCAAGTACGCAGACGTCACCGTCAAACAGAACAACGGCAGCATCTGGTCGGCGCTGCTGCCCTATCTCGTGTGGATCCTGCTGCTGGTCGCCTTCTTCGTGTGGATATCCCGCCGGGCCCAGGGCCAGATGGGCGGGATCATGTCGATCGGGCGATCGAAGGCCAAGGTGTACACCACCGAGCGGCCGCGCACGACCTTCGCCGACGTGGCCGGCTACGACGGCGTGAAGCTCGAGATCCGCGAGGTGGTCGACTTCCTCCGCTCCGCCAACCGCTTCAAGGACATCGGCGCCAAGATCCCCAAGGGCGTCCTCTTGGTCGGCCCTCCGGGTACCGGCAAGACCCTGCTCGCACGGGCGGTCGCCGGCGAGGCGGGCGTGCCGTTCATGTCGGTGACCGGGTCGGACTTCATGGAGATGTTCGTGGGCGTGGGGGCGTCCCGGGTCCGGGACCTGTTCCAGACGGCCCGCAAGCAGGCGCCGGCGATCATCTTCATCGACGAGATCGACTCCATCGGCCGCAAGCGCGGTGCCGGCCTCGGCGGCGGCCACGACGAGCGGGAGCAGACCCTCAACCAGATGCTCGCCGAGATGGACGGCTTCGAGGCGACCGAGGGGGTGGTGATGATGGCCGCCACCAACCGACCGGACATCCTCGACCCCGCCCTGCTGCGCCCCGGCCGCTTCGACCGCCAGGTGGTGGTCCCCCTCCCCGACCTCGAGGAGCGCATGCCGATCCTGGCCGTGCACTGCCGGGACAAGCGCATCGCCCCCGACGTCGACTTGTCGGTCGTCGCCCGGGGGACTCCGGGGATGAGCGGAGCCGACCTGGCCAACCTGGTCAACGAGGCCGCCCTGCACGCCGTGCGCCGCGGCGCCCAGGCGATCCACATGGCCGACTTCGATGCCGCCCGCGACCGGGTCCTCATGGGCCAGCGCCGGGAGTCCACCGTCCTCTCCGACAAGGAGAAGGAGGCGACCGCCTACCACGAGGGCGGCCACGCCCTCCTCGCCTACGTCCTGCCCGACGCCGACCCGGTGCACAAGGTCACGATCCTGCCGACCGGGATGGCCCTCGGCGTCACCCAGCAGCTGCCCATCGAGGAGCGCCACACCTACTGGCGGGAGTACATCGAGGACACCATCTGCGTGATGATGGGTGGACGCTGCGCCGAGCGGCTGGAGTTCGGGACGATCTCCACCGGGGGTTCCAACGACATCCAGCGGGCCACCGAGCTCGCCCGCAAGATGGTCCGGGAGTTCGGCATGAGCGACCGGATCGGGCCGATGGCCTGGGGCCAGGAGGGCCAGGTCTTCCTCGGCGAGGACCTGATGCACGCGGCCCGCGACTACAGCGACGACACCTCCCGGGTGATCGACGAGGAGGTCGAGCGGATCCTGCGCGAGCAAGAAGCCCGCGCCGGACGGCTGCTCAACCTCCACCGCCGTGGCCTGGCGCTGGTCGCCAAGGCGCTGCTCGACCGGGAGACCGTCGACGGTGCCGAAGTCGGACGCCTGGTCGACCAGGCCTTCGGTCGCCCGGTGCACGACCACCCCGAGGTGGTCCCGAGCTTCGCCCCCACCGAGAGCGTCGACGGCCACGACCCGGAGGCGACACCCGCTGGAGAGCCGGCCCGCAGCAACTACTCCGTACCCGTCGACGGGTTGCCCACCAACGGGTTGCACTCCGAGGCGCGCCACCCGCTCGACCCCCGCTAGGAGCCCGCCGCGGCGGCGGTGGCGGTGGCGGTGCCGGTGCCGCCGGCTGGGAGGCTCACCCCGGCAACGGGACACCCAGGCTGGCGGTCACCCCTCCGGTACGTCCCGTCCCCAGCAGCTGGCGGGCCACCACCACCCGGCGACTGGCCTCGACCACCAGGGGGCCGGTGATCCGTGACGACAGCCGGGCCAGGTCGACGACCAGTGGTGCGCGCCCGTCGAGGTGTAGCACCGACAGGCCCGGCACGGGCAGCGCCCTACCCCTCTCCAGCTCGTAGATCCGGACCGAGGCCGGTCGCCCCGAGACGCCGGCGACGGTGAGGGTCGCCTCGTGGTCCCAGCCGACAGAGGTGACCGCCACCAGCCAGCGCCGGGCCGGGGTGGTGGCCCCCACCACCTCGGTGCTCCCCCGGCCGCTCGCCGGAGCCGCCTCCGTCGCGGTCTGCTCGGCCACCACCGGCACCCCGTCGAGGCTGCGCAGGGAAGCTCCGTAGGCCACCCCGTTGGGGATGCGGGCGGCGGTCGAGGTGGCCAGCGTGGCGACCTGCCCGGGGCCGACAGTGAGGTCGAACGGCTCCGCCGAGCCTTGCTCCAGCGCCACGGTGAGGGCCACCCGGGCAGTGCGCGCCCCTGGGTTGTACACCTCGTACTGCTCCACCCTGCCCCGCCCGGTGATGCCCTCCGGCCACCACCACCGGGTGGATGCCGCCGGAGCGCCGGCGACCTCGGACACCCCGACGTAGGGCGACGCCGGGTCGGCCAGCGGCGCCCGGGCGGCCGCGGTGCCGAGGATGACCGCCCCCTTTGCCGGCCGGGCGACGACGTCGGTCTTCCAGGCCACCACGGCGCCGGAGGTCGCGGTGACGGTGGTGGCGATGGTGCTCCGCCGGCGGAGCTGGCTGCGCAGGGACACTTCCACCAGCCCGCCCGCCGGCACGACTATCCCCTGGAAGGCCCCCGGCTGCTCCCGCCCTTCGTCGGTGGTGAACGCCAGGTCCACGATCGCCGGTGCGGCCGTAGGGTCGAGCAGCGAGATCGTCGAGTTGGCGTTGACCAGCGTCTCGCCGGCCGCGAAGTACCAGGAGGCCGACACGGTCGTAGCGCACGGCTCGGCGGTGGGACCGAGCGGTCCGCTGGTCTCCTGCTCGACGGTGACCGAGCCCCCGTCGAGGCTCACGATCGCCGCCACCCACGGGGCCCCGCCGGCGACCGTCTCGGGGACGGTCACCGCCGCCCGAGGAGCCACCGAGACCTCCTCCGCCCGGCGGGCCGCCCCGTCGGAGACGATGCTGACGTGGGCCTCCAACGACCGTCCGCTGGCGTTGGTCAGCACCAGGCGGCCGCTGGCCGCACCACCCCGGTCATCGGTCGCGCCGGCGCAGTACCAGCTCGAGGACAGCGCGTCGGCGGGAGCGGCCACCGAGCCGCCCAAGGGCACGGAGCGCGCCGAGCGGGCGGGCCCGGCGGGACCGCCGAGCACCAAGCCGATCAACAGGCCCGCAGCGAGCACGGCGACTGCCGGGAGTCGCGAGAGTTGGGGTAGCCGGCGATGGGACGCCTCAGAAGCTGCCGTCGTCACCCCAGGCCTCCTCCAGGCCGACCCCCACCGGCGCTTCGATCCGGCTCCCTCGGGTGGACCGCGGCGGCCGGCGGTGCGGCGGCTGGTCCACCGCCTCCCCGTGCCCGCCTCCCCGGCGCCGCTCGCCCCGCCGGCCCCGGCCGGCGACCACCGCGAGGGTGATGGCCACGGCCCACAGGCCGGCGATCAACCACTGGGCGGCCAATCGCAGGGAGCCGGCGCCTGGCCGCAGGACCGCCCGCCCGGAGATCCCGGCTGGGATCGTCCAGGACATCCCCACCCCGAGAGCCCGGACCGGGCGCAACGACCGGTGGTCGACCACCAGTCGCCAACCGGGCTGGTAGGTGGCTGCCACGTAGATCCGCTCCCCGCCCGAGACCTTCCCCGTCGCCTGCGCGGAGTGCACCCCGGTGAGGGCCGGGCGAGCCGGGCCGAGCGAGGAGGCGACGAGCTCACGATCCGACGGCCGGGAGGGCAGCGCGGCACCCCCGGCCACCTCGGCCCGCACCGGCAGCCAGCTCGCGTTCGAGTACACCAGGTAGTTGGGATCGGCCCCGACGGCCTCGAGGTCGGTCTGGAGCGCCAGGCGCTGCACGAGTGCCGACGGGACCCCTACTGCGGCGGCGCCACTCCCCGACGGGGCGTCCGCCCGGGGCACGACGATGTAGCGCACGCCGAGCGGCGCGAGCAGGCGCCCCAGCCGGGTGGTCAGACCCTGCCGGGCAAGCCGCAGGTCCGCGGCGACGACCGCCGCCCCGCCCGCCGGCCCACCCGACCAGGTGCCGGTCAGGTCCGGCAGCCCGTCGAAGGACGTCGCCCACGCCCACGAGCGGCCCGGGCCGAGGGGCGAGGACGCCAGGGGCAGGGCGGCCGGAGCGCCGACCCAGAGCACCCGGTAGTCACCCCCACGACCCCTGTCCAGGGAGGAGAGGACTGCGGACGGACCGGTCGTGGGGAGTTGCCAACGCCCACCGATCGAGTCGGCGAGCACCGGCAGCAACGTCACTGCGAGCCCCGCCGCGGCGACACCGGAGACCGCCTGCCGCCAACCGAAGCGGTACCCGGGCAGGTCCTGCTCGAAGGCCGCCACACCGAGCGCCACGGCACCGCTCAGCCCGGTGGCTGCGGGTGCGAGGAGCACGTCCACGGGCGGCGCTGCCAGCGCCCCGACCCCGGCGAGGTAGGCCCAGGCGAGGGAGATCAGCACCAACGTCCAGAGGCGGACCGCCCACGCCAGTCTCCACGACCGGCCGACCACCAGGGGGAGAGTGGCGGCGACCAGCAGGCCCCACGAGAGGGGTCCCCTGCCCACCGGTCCCACGCCGAAGCGGGCAAGGCGCGCGAAGCTCGGCGCCGCCCCCGGCCCCGGGCCCGGGCCGAAGAAGGCGTGGACGTGGGTCACCACTCCGGCCGACCACGGGAGCAGCAGCACACCGCTGAGCACCGCCCCGGCCGCACCGACCACGACGAGGCGGGTGGCGACCGGGCGTTCCCCCACCAGCAGGGACCCGAGGGCGAGAGCGCCGGCGACGACCGTCACGACGACGAGCCACGACGGCACCAAGGAGGAGGCGACCGCGACGAGCAGCCCCAGCCCGACCACCCCGCCTCCCCAACGGCGGGCGGCCAGGCTCGGGTGGGGCAGGGAGCCGGAGAGCCGGCAGAGCGCCGCCACCGTCCAGGGTGCGGCCGCGTAGGCGACCAGCGCCTCCCAGCGCCCCCGGGCGAGGGCGTCGTAGGCGAGCGGGCACGCCGCGTAGGCCACGAGCGCGACCGCCGGGGCGCGGCGGGATCCCCAGGGACGGGCCAACCTGTAGGCGCCGAGGGGCCCGACCACGAGCGGGCCGAGGACCACCACGTGCTGGAGGACGCCCCTGTCCCCGAACAGCAGCGCCCCAGCCACGGTGAGCAGGCCGAGCGCCGGAGGGCTGGAGCCGGGCGACCCGAGACCGGCCGGCTGCCAGGTGGACAGCCAGGCGTGCCACCACCGGCCGACGCCCCCGGCGGTGTCGGGGAGGGAGCCGATCGCCGGGATCTGGTGGGTGAGCAGCCCCCGGCTCCCGAGCAGCAGCACCACGACCAGGGCGAGCGCCGAGACGATCGCTGGACCCCAGCCACCCCCCGGCCGGACCCCCCCGCCGAGGCCAACCCCAGTCGTGGCGGGTCCGGCGGCGGGCGCAGCATCGACAGGAGCCGGGGAGCCGGCAAGGGCGCTGACGCCGGCGGGCGCCAGCGCGACCTCGGCGGGGCCCGGGAGACCGGCCGGGGCAGGGGTGCCGGCCGGGGCAGGGAGGGTCCGGCAGGTGGCTCCTCGCCCGTCCGCCCCGGATCCGAGCCCCCTGCGACCGCCGGGACGCCCGACGCTCCTGGTGGAGTCCTTGGACAAGTCGTCGAGCCAGGCCCGCAGGCGGCCACTGCCCCGCGTCTGGAGCTCCCGGAGCCGATGGTCGTGGACCGCCCTCCGGCGCTGAGCCAAACGGCGAGCCCGCCAGAGCGACCGCGGGTGGCACAACGGTCGCCACGGCGCCCGGAGCACCTCGAACGCCAGGCCTGCTCGGCCGGTGAAGAGGCCTACGACGGCCTCGGCGGTGGCGTAGGCCAAGGCCGTCGGGAGCGCCCAGGTGAGCGTCGTCGCGCTGGCGCACCTCAACAGCACGTCCCAGCGCCACCGGTCCTCCCGAACCCGATCCTCGAAGGTGTCCGGCAGGCCGCATCCGTGGGCCTCGAGGTGGCGCACCCGGGCCGTGGGAGCGACCCGGACCCGGGCGCCGGCGACGAGGGCGCGCCAGGACAGCTCGACGTCCTCCCCGCCCTGGGGCAGGGTCTGGTCGTAGCCCCCCAGCACCGCGAACAGGTCGTTGCGCACCAGCAGCGCGCCGCCCGGGGCCACGAAGACGTCCCGGGCGGCGTCGTGCTGACCCTGGTCGAGCTCTCCCCGTTCGACCAGTGCCCGCAGCGTCCCTACCGAGTCGATGCTCGCCCCCACCGCCAGGAGGCGCTCGGGGTGCTCCCAGTCGACCAGCTTGGGGGCCACGATGCCCGCGTTGGAGCGGTAGGCCTCCTCCACGAGCAGGCGGACCGCGTCGGGGGCGGGCGCGGCGTCGTCGTGGCACAGCAGCAGGTGCGACGCTCCCTCGACGGAGCTCATCGCCTGGTTGGCGCCGGCCGCGTACCCCGAGGGCTCCCCGCTGCGCCGGAGGTAGGCCGACGGCAGGCAGGCTCCGACCCGACGGGCGAGGCTCACGCACCCTGGCTCACCACTGTCTCCCCCGGTGGCGTCGACCACGAGGACCGACAGGTTGGGGTAGTCCTGAGAGCCGAGTGCGGACAGGGTCTCGTCGAGCCACGGGCCGGGCCGGCTCGTGACGACGACGGCGACCACGGGCGGCGCGGACCGGTCGGAAGCCATGCTCGGGGCAGCGAGCCTAGTGGGCGCCGACCCCCCGGCCGAGAGCCCTACGCTTGCAACTGTTATATCATGGGAGCATGCCCAGCAAGCAAGACCCCCACCACTCCGAGCCCTCCGGCACCCGAGCCTCCCGGAGCAACAAGCCCCTCCGCCCGCCACTCCCCGATGTCGACCAGGTCGTCGCCGCTGCCGAAGAGGCGCTCCGCGACGGGGCCTACGTCGCCGTGGGGCTGGGAGTCCTCGCCTTCCAGCGCGCCCAGGTCCGCCGCCGGCAGCTCGCCAGGGAGCTCGGCCGACGCCGGGAGGAGGTCCTGGAGCAGATGGAGGGGATGCCCTTCGGTGGGCCGGCCGCA
>JAJZWW010000085.1 GCA_021846485.1 Actinomycetes bacterium | reverse complement strand
CGGGGTCGACCCGGGCGCCACCGGCCTGCCGCCTGGTGAGGCGGTGGGTGTGGCGGTCCCCCCCGGGCGCTGGTCGGCGGTGGTGGAGCGCTGCCGGGCGGTGGTCGTCGGACCCGGCCTGGGCGCCGGCGCCGTCGTCGGCGGCGGTGGCTCGGGCGCTGGTGGTCTCCCGGGTGGGGAGGTCGGCCGGCTGCTGGTGGACGCCGCCGACCTGCCGGCGGTCGTCGACGCCGACGGGCTCAACGCCCTCGGCGCCCTCGACGCGGTGGCCGAGATCACCCGGCGGCGCTCCGCCCCGCTGGTGCTCACCCCGCACGCGGGGGAGTGGGCCCGGCTGTGCGGTTCTCCCTCCGGTCCCGACCGCCTCGGGGAGGTGCGGGACGCCGCCCGCCGCAGCGGGGCGGTGGTGCTGCTGAAGGGGTCGGCCACGGTGGTCGCCGCGCCCGACGGGCGGGTGCTGGTCGCCGGGGCCGGCTCGTCCCGGCTGGCGACTGCAGGGACCGGCGACGTGCTCTCGGGGGTGGTGGGCGCCTTCCTCGCCCGGGGGCTGCCGGCATGGGAGGCGGCCGGGATCGCCGCGCACGTCCATGGGCGCGCGGCGGCGGCAGGTCGTGCCGAGGGGATGGTCGCCGCCGACCTGCCCGAGGCTGTCTCGGCGTGGCTGTCGGAGCGCGCGGGGTCCCCGCCGGCGCCGGCGCCGGTCACTGTCGGGGGGTCGCGGGCCCCGCGCTGAGCGCTCAGGTGGCAAGGTGATTGGGTGACGTGGCGGCGGCTCGGCAGCTGGCGGTGATCGGGCGCAGGGTGCTCGCAGGGGCGGGCGCGCTGTCCGCCGCAGCCGCCGCTGGCCTGGCCGCCGGCGCCATCGCCCGCTGTCTGGCGCCGGCCGCCTCCGGGGTGCACCCCGGACCGCCCGGGGCGGGAGCGTCGCAGTGGCCGCGCGGCACCTTCCACCACTTGCTCACGGTGAGCGACGGGGCCGTACTGCACGTTGCCGAGCGGGGAGCCGGGCGGCCGGTGCTGTTGCTGCACGGCCTCGGCCTGTCCGCCGGGGTGTGGGCGGAGCAGCTCCGTCGGCTCCCTGACCTGGGGATGCGGGTGCTCGCGGCGGACCTCAGGGGCCACGGCGGGTCGAGCATCGGCGCCGGCGGGCTGGCCCTGGAGCGGGTGGCTGTCGACACAGCCGAGCTGGCCGGCGCGCTGGAGCTCGACGACGTGGTGGTCGTCGGGCACTCCATGGGGGGGGTGGTGGCCCTCGGGCTCCTGGGCGCCGACCCGGCGCTCGCCCGGGGAGAGGGGTGGCTCACGGCGCTGGCCCTGGTAGCCACCTCGGCCCGGCCGGTGGACTGCTGGCCGCTGCCCGGCATCGGCCGGGCGCTCACCTTCGTCCGCCCCGCCCTCGCCCCCCTCCACGCCCTCGCCCGCCCGCTGCCCGGCCCGACCCTGCCCGACCGGCCCATCGCCGACCGGATCGTGGAGGTCACGTTCGCGACCGCTCCGCCTCGCGGAGCGGTCCGCCTGGTCCGGAGGCTCGCGTCGGGCGTGCCTGCCTCCACCACCCTCGCCCTGGCGCTCCAGCTGGTAGGCCTGGACCGGACAGGCGTCCTGGCGGGGGTGGGGCTGCCGACGAGCGTCGTCGCCGGCTCCGCCGACGTGGTCACCCCGCTCCGCCACGCCCGGGCGCTCGCCCGGGGCATCCCCGGCGCGCGGCTGGTCGAGCTGGACGGTTGCGGCCACGCCGTCATGCTCGAGCGCCCCGACGAGCTGCTCGACGCCGTCGTGGCCGACCTCGCCTCACGCCGCGCCCCGAGCCCGTCCCGGCCCGCTGTCGTCCTACCGTTGCGCGCCGGCGCACACGGCGGTTAGGAGGAGCCGACCGTGGTCTTCGTCTACGGGCTGGTCTCGGCGATCCTGCTGGCCGTCGGCTTCGTGCTCCAGCAGCACGTCGCGGCGATGACCCCCGACGACGAGCGGCTCTCCCCCCGCCTGCTGCTCGACCTGGTCCGCCGGCCGGTGTGGCTCCTCGGGATCGCCTCCATGGCCGCCGGCCAGCTGGTGGAGGCCCTCGCCCTGCGCTACGGGGACCTCACCGTCGTGGAGGCCCTGACCGCGACCAACGTGTTGTTCGCCCTACCCATGGCCGCCGCCTGGCGGCGCAAGCGGCTGTGCCGGCGCGACTGGGTGGGGGCGGCGGGGATCGTCGCCGGCCTGGCCGCGTTCGTGGTCGCCGCCGATCCGGGGGCCTCCCCGGCCGCCCACGTCCCGCTCCAGGCATGGCTGATCGCCGGCCTCACCGTCGTCGCCGCAGCCGGCGGGGTCATAGCGGTGGGCCTCCGCCTCCGCCCCCCGCCCCAGGCGACCCTGTTCGGTCTCGGAGCCGGCATCCTGTTCGGCCTGCAGGACGCCCTCACCCAGCGGGTGCTGCGAGTACCGCTCACCATAGGGTCGCTCCTCGGCTCGTGGGTGCCCTATGCCCTCCTCGCCGTGGCCGTGGTCGGGCTGATCGTGGCCCAGAGCGCTTACCAGGCGGCCCCTCTCAAGGCGTCGCTGCCGGCGATCAACATCGCCGAGCCGATCACCGGGATCGGCCTCGGGGCCGGGTTGTTCGCCCAGGGCCTGCGGGTCGGCACCGAGCCGCTCGTCTTCGAGCTGCTCGGGATCGTTTGCATGATGGCCGGGCTCTTGCTCGTCGCCCGCTCCGACCTGGTCACCGGCCACCACCCGCGCCTGCACCTCTCGCCCCGCCACGGACCGCACGCCGCCCACCCGCACGACCGGGAGCGCCGTCGGTCGGAGGCGCCGCACGCCCCGGCGCCCCCCCGCTCGGACAGCTGACCCGAGCCGGCGCTCCGGGAGGTTCCCCGTACGCTCAGAAGCGGTCGCAAGACTACTTCCTGGAAGCGGTCGTCGGCCGTCCTCGCGGCGCAACTGGGTGCGTTGGGCCGAAGTGGGTGCGCTCGACCCCCGTATCGGGCATGAATGCACCCAGTTCGCTCCTGTGCACCCAGTTCCGACAGGCTTGCCGCCACCGGTGTCGGCTAGGCCACCGGAAGTGACCGCCGGCTGTGCCGTGCCGGCTGTGCCGGCGCCCACCCGGACCGTTCCGGCGCCCACCCGGACCGTTCCGGCGCCCACCCTGACCGTTCCGGCGGACCGCTACTCGGAGAGGAAGCCCCCCGACTGGTGCTCCCACAGCCTGCGGTAGGTGCCGGCCGGGCTGGCGAGGAGCAGCTCCCGGTGGCTCCCGGTCTCGACGATCCGGCCGTCGTCGACGACGATGATGCGGTCCAGGTGGGCGATGGTCGACAGGCGGTGGGCGACCACGAGGGCGGTGGAGCCGGCCATCAGGCGCCACAGGGCCTCTTGCACGTAGCGCTCGGACTGCGAGTCGAGGGAGCTGGTTGCCTTGTCGAGGATCAGGATCGGGGCGTTGCCGAGCATCGCCTGGGCGATGGCGACCCGCTGGCGCTGCCCTCCGGAGAGCTTCAGCCCCCGCTCCCCTACGACGGTGTCGTACCCCTCGGGCAGGTACCGGACGAACTCGTCGACGAACGCGGCGTGCGCGGCCCCCCGGACCCGGTCGAGGTCGGGTTCGCCGGGCTGGCCGTACCAGATGTTCTCGGCGATGCTGCGATGCAGCATCTGGGGGTCCTGGGGGACGTAGGAGACCGACCGCCGCAGGCTCCTCTGGGTGCAGCCGGCGATGTCCTGGCCGTCGATCAGGATCCGCCCGCCCTGCAGGTCCATGAGGCGCAGGACGAGCCGGGTGACCGTGGACTTGCCGCCGCCGGACGCCCCGACCACCCCGACGTGCTCGCCGGGGTGGACTTCCAGCTCGAAGTCGGCGAGCAGCGGCCGGTCGGGCCGGTACGAGAAGCTGACCTGTTCGAAGCGCAGGGCTCCGGCGCCGACCTGCAGGTCCCTGGCGCCGGGGGCGTCGCGCACCTCCGGCTCGGTGGACACCAGGTGCACGAGCTTGCCGGCGCGCCCGAGGCCCCGCACGAGGTTGCGGATCTCCTGGAAGCTCGTGACCAGCTCCTGGGAGACGGTGGAGGCGTAGAACAACACCAGGTAGACGACGCCGGAGCGGATCACGCCGTGGAGGGCGAGGACCACCCCGACGACCAGCGCTCCCCAGGTCATCGCGGAGATCGTGCCCCCCATCCACACCCGGGTGACGGTGAACTGGCGCCGGGCTCTCAGGTCGGCGGCCACCACGTCGTCGAGCAGGGTGCGCACCCGGGCCGACTCGTCGGCCTCGCCGGCGCCGACCAGCACGGTGGTCACGTTGCGGATCACGTCCGAGGCGGTGCCCTCGGCTCGGCTGTGGGCCCGGGAGAACTCCCGGGAGGCTTCGGTGACCGGCCCCGAGCGCTTGACCACGACCAGGACGAACACGCCGGTCAGGGCCACGAGCACCAGCGCCACCGGCCAGGCGACGACGCCGAGGACGACGATCGCCGACAGGACGATCACCGCGATCCGCAGGATGCTCCACTCGAGGGTGTCGATACCGTCGACCAGGGCCCAGGCGAAGGCGCTGAGGGAGGAGGACACCTCGCCGGCGGGGTGGTCCACGTGCCAGCGGTAGCCGAGCCGGAGGAGCCGCTCGAAGCTGTGGTGGATGCCGTGGGTGAAGGTCCGCAGCGACCCCTCCCACTCGAGCCATCCCGCCGCGCGCATGAGCACCTGGCCGGTGAGCAGTGCAAGGGCGTAGGCGACGACCAGGGTCCCGAAGCGCCCCCAGAGGGTCTCGCCCGGGCGCAGGGTGGCGAGGCGGTCGAGGACCTCGGCGAAGACCAGCGGAGACGCCACGTCCTGGACGACGACCGCGAGGACCAGGGCCGTTGCGGCGCCGAGCAGCAGCCTGCGGTAGGGGCGGGCGAGCTCGGCGCAGTAGGCGAGCGTCTCGCGGGTCGTCGCGGCCTCGCCGCGCTGGTCCTCCACCGTCGTCCTCCTGTCCGCCGCCGGCGCCGTTGCCGGCGGCACTAGAGGAGCCGACCCGACCGGGCGCCGCCTCTTGGTTCCCACTGTGGCCGACCGCCACCCGCCGGTCCAAACGGTTTCCACCGGTACGATCGGGGGCCGTGCCCACGCTCGCCGAGCTGGCCGACGAGGCCAGCACCTGCACCCGCTGCCCGCTGGCGGCGGGGCGCACCCACGTCGTGTGGGGAGAGGGCGATCCCGGCGCCCGGCTGATGGTGGTCGGGGAGGGACCCGGGCGGGACGAGGACCTCCAGGGCCGTCCTTTCGTCGGGCGTTCCGGCCAGCTGCTCGACCGCCTGCTCGTCGAGGAGGCCGGCCTGCGCCGGGAGCAGGTGTACATCGCCAACGTGGTGAAGTGCCGCCCGCCGGGCAACCGGGACCCCCTGCCGGAGGAGATCGCCGCCTGCCGGCCCTACCTGGAGGCCCAGGTGGAGCTGGTCCGCCCCGCGGTGGTCCTCACCCTCGGCAACTTCGCCACCCGGCTGATCCTCGACACCGCCGAGCGCATCGGCGAGCTGCGGGGCCGGGTCCACCCGTGGGGCGCCGCGGGGGCGGTGGTCGTCCCGACCTTCCACCCGGCGGCGGCGCTGCGCGGCGGTGGGGCGGTCCAGGCAGCGATGCGCGCGGACTTCGTGCGGGCCAAGGAGGTCCTCGCCGGGTCCGCTACCCGGCGGTGAGCTCCCCGGCGGTGGTCTCGCCAGAGGAGCCCTTCGTGCTGCGCGCCGGGGTGTCGGACCTGGCCGGCACCGCGGCGGTCGCCATCTCGGTGGCCGGGGTCCTGCGCGCCGGCGACCTGGTGCTCTTGACCGGCGAGCTCGGGGCGGGCAAGACGGCGTTCACCCGGGCGCTGGCCGGCGCCCTCGGGGTGCGCGAGCCGGTCACCAGCCCGACGTTCACCCTGGTGCGCCAGTACCGCACCGACGTCGGCGTGGACCTGCTCCACGCCGACCTCTACCGTCTCGAGCAGATGGCCGAGGTGCTCGACCTGGGCCTGCACGAGCAGCTGGAGGACGGGGCGGTGGCGGTGGTCGAGTGGGGGGAGCGGGGAGTGCCGGCGTTGCTGCCCGAGCACCTGGCGATCACCCTGGCCGCCGACCGCCCCGAGCGGGAGACGGCCCGCTCGATCGAGCTGCGCGCGGTGGGGGCGCCCTGGCGGGAGCGGTGGGCCGAGCTCACCCGCGCCGTCGCGTCCCGCCTCCCGGGCTCGACTGCCGCGGACCCCGGGAGGCAGCGATGAACGTCCTCGCCCTCGAGACCGCCACCCCGCAGGTTGGTGTCGCCCTCCTCGGCGACGGCGGGCTGCTCGCTGCCGACCGGGTCGCCGGGGGCCGGCGCCACGGCGAGCTGCTCGCCCCGATGGTCGCCGCGCTGCTCGGCACCGCCGGGCTGACCGTCGCCGAGCTGGCCGCGGTCGCCGTCGACGTCGGCCCGGGGCTGTTCACCGGCCTGCGGGTCGGTCTGGCCACCGGCCAGGCCCTCTCCGCCGCGCTCGGGATCCCTGGAGTGGGGGTGACCAGCCTCGAGGCTCTGGCCCACCCCCACCGCCGGGAGCTCGGCGTGATCGCCGCGGTGGTCGACGCCCGGCGCCACGAGGTGTTCCGGGCGCTCTACCGGGGCGGCGGCCCCGGGCTGGTCGAGCTCTCCGGCCCGCAGGTCGCCACCCCCGCGGACCTCGCCGCCGAGCTGGCCGGCCTGGTCGGGGAGGGGCCGGTCCTCGCGGTGGGTGACGGGGCTCGCCGCTACGCCGGCGTGCTCGCCGCCCCGGGAGTCGAGGTGGGCGGTCCCCTCGACGCCCACCCCGACCCGGCGGTGGTGGCCGAGCTGGCTGCCGTGCGCCTGGCCGGGAGCCGGCCCGGGCGCGGGGAGGTCGGCACCACGCGCCTGGTCCCCGTGTACCTGCGCCAGGCCGACGTCCGGATCGGCTGGGACCGCCGGGAAGGGACCGGCGCCGAGCGGGGGTCGGATGCCGAGGTGGGGAGCGGGGGTGGCTGAGCCGATCGGCCGCGTGCCCGCCGGGGCAGTGCCCGCCGGGGCAGTGCAGGTCGAGGCGATGCGCCGGCGCGACCTGCGCTCGGTGCTGCGCATCGAATCGGTCGTCTACCCCCGCCCGTGGACCCTCACCCTCTACCTGAGCGAGCTCAACCTCCGCACGAGCCGCCACTACGTCGTCGCCCGGCGCCACGGGAGCGTCGCCGGGTACTCCGGGTTGCTCTTCACCGCCGACGAGGCGCACGTCACCACCCTCGCGGTGGACCCCGCGCACCACCGTGAGGGCATCGGGACCCGGCTGCTCCTGCACCAGGCGCACTTCGCCCGGGAGCGCGGTGCCCGGCACCTGACCCTCGAGGTGAGGGCCAGCAACGTCGCCGCCCAGGAGCTGTACCGCCGCTTCGGCTTCCGCTCCGAGGGCGTCCGCAAGAACTACTACGCGGAGGTGAACGAGGACGGCATCGTGATGTGGGCCCGGGACGTCGACACCGACGTCTACGCCGCACTGCTCGCCCGCCTCGAGTCGCGCCCGCGCGGCCCGGGCTCCGACCACGACCTGGAGGTCTGAACCAACATGAGGGTCCTCGCCATCGAGACTTCCTGCGACGAGACGGCAGCCGCGGTCGTAGACGACGGGAGGCAGGTGCGCTCCTCGGTGGTCTCCAGCCAGGTGGACCTGCACGCCCGCTTCGGCGGGGTGGTCCCCGAGGTCGCCGGGAGGGCCCACCTGGAGCTGCTCACCCCGGTGGTCGAGGAGGCCCTGGCCCGGGCCGGCACCACCGGCGCGGAGCTGGACCTCGTGGCCGCGACGACCGGTCCCGGCCTGATCGGCTCCCTGCTGGTCGGGGTGAGCGCCGCGAAGGCGTACTCGCTCGCGTGGGGCAAGCCGTTCGTCGGCGTCAACCACATGGAGGGCCACCTGCACGCCGCCTTCCTGGAGGACCCGGACCTGGCGCTGCCGGCGGTGGTGCTGCTCGTCTCCGGCGGCCACACCATGCTGATCGAGATGACCCGCGACGGTCGCTACCGGCTCCTCGGCCAGACCGTCGACGACGCGGCGGGGGAGGCGTTCGACAAGGTGGCTCGCTTCCTGGGCCTCGGGTACCCGGGGGGTCCGGCCATCGACCGGGTGGCCCGGGGCGGGGACCCGGCGGCGATCGCCTTCCCCCGGGGCCTGCTCCACGACGGCTACGACTTCTCCTTCTCGGGGCTCAAGACCTCGGTGGTCAACTACGTGCGCAAGCGTCCCGACGTGGAGCTGGCCGACGTTGCCGCCTCGTTCCAGGAGGCGGTGGTGGACGTGTTGGTGAGAAAGGCCCGGCGGGCCGCGGCGGACGTGGGTGCCCGGGGGATCTGCATCGGCGGGGGGGTGGCCGCCAACTCGGTGCTGCGCCAGCGGGTCGTCGAGGTCTGCGGGGTCGACGGGTTGGCCGCCTTCGTCCCCAGCCGGGCGATGTGCACCGACAACGCGGCGATGGTCGCGGCAACCGCTTGGTACCGGTTCCGGCGGGATGGGGCGACGCCGCTCGACGCCCCCGCCGACCCCAACGCGCGCCTCGAGCTCGAGTAGGGGTCGGATCGGGTCCAGAAGGCCGCAAACCGCCCGAACGCGCAAAACGCGCTCATCCACATTGACGAGGTGGTCCCCGTCCCGGGTGCCCATCATTCTGGGTATGAGCACCTCAACCGCCTGCCTCCCCGTCCCCGCGGCGAGCGCCGCCCCCCTCGGCCCCGGCGAGGGGGAGCACCCGGACCGGGTGACCACCGGGCTGTGGGTGGCCTACAAGGGGACCGGCGATCGCCGGGTCCGGGAACGGCTGCTCGTCCACTACGGGCCGCTGGTGCGCCTGGTCGCCGCCCGGGTCTTCGCCGGGCTGCCTCAGCTGGTCGACGAGGCCGACCTGGTCGGCTACGGGACGTTCGGCCTGATCGACGCGGTCGAGAAGTTCGACCTCGCCCTCGGGGTCAGGTTCGAGACCTACGCCGTCGCCCGGATCCGGGGGGCGATCATCGACGAGCTGCGGAGCTTGGACTGGGTGCCCCGCTCGGTGCGCCTCAAGGCCCGTGAGCTCGAGCGGGCGGCCGCTCGGCTGGCGGCCCGCCTGGGGCGGGCGCCGACCGAGGCGGAGCTGGCGGCGGAGACCGGCACGAGCGTCGCTTCCGTCCGCCGGGTGGCCGACCAGGTGGCCCGGGGAGGCCTGGTGGCCCTGGACGCCCCGCCGGCGGGCGGAGGCGGCGAGGAGCGCTGCAGCCTGGGCGACACCGTCGCCGACCGGGCCGAGGGGCCCGCCGAGCGGCTCGGCGCGGAGGACGACCGCCGGGTCCTCGTCGAGGCGGTGAACCGCCTCGACGACCGCGACAAGCTCGTCGTCTGCCTGGTGTACTACGAGGGCCTGACCCTCGCGCGCATCGCCGAGGCCCTCGGGGTGACCGAGAGCCGGGTGTGCCAGATCCACACCAAGGCCTTGGCACGCCTGCAGACCCTGGTCCGCCGGGCCGAGCGCGAGCCAGTCGCCCCCCGCCGCCCCGCCCCGCGGTTGCCCGAGCCGATCGCCGCCTAGCGACCCTCGCCGGCGGTCCCACTCGGGTCGTACCGAGGAGCTCCTCCTCGGTAGCCTGGCGCGGGTGCACCTGGAGATCGGCATCGACTGTCACGACCCGGACCGCCTGGCCGACTTCTGGGAGGCGGCCCTCGGTTCCCCCGGCCGTCGGGGGGACGGCCGCCCCTACGTGCAGCTGCTCGACGTCCCGGGTCTGCCGCCGGTGTACTTCCAGCGGGTCCCCGAGGCGAAGGTGGTGAAGAACCGGGTGCACCTGGACCTGTTCGTCGACGACCTCGGAGCCGAGGTGGACCGCCTGGTCGACTTGGGGGCGACCGCCCACGAGGAGGTCCACGAGGGCGGGGAGCGCTGGCGGGTGATGACCGACCCGGAGGGCAACGAGTTCTGCGTGTGCAAGGAGGGCGGCAGCGTCGACGGGTGAGGCCGGGGCGCCCGCCCGACGCGTACGCCGGCGACGCGTGGGCCCGGCGGCGTACCGCTGCGGGCGTGACCGGGTACAGGGGCGTGGCGGGACCCGGGTGGCGGGGGAGCCCTGGGCCGGGAGCGCGCCGGGGCAGGCGGGGCCTTTCCCAGGAGATGGCACTAGGGCTGGTCGAGCGCCGGCACCCGGGGTTGAACTACCCGACCGGGGCGGGTATCGTTAGCACTCGTCCGGTGAGAGTGCCAACGCCGGAGAGACCGGTTCCCCAAGTGCCAACGGAGGCGCAACACCCATGAGCCTGCAGCCGCTCGATGATCGCAGATC
>JAJZWW010000084.1 GCA_021846485.1 Actinomycetes bacterium | reverse complement strand
GCGAGTAGCCGGCAGGACCGGTCGGGGGTTCGGACACGGCCCCCGCGCCGTGCTCCACCAGCACGAACGACGTGGCCGCCTCGCTCATCGGCACCTCGATCCGCTCACCTTTCCCGGTGCGTCCCCGGCGCACCAGCGCGGCGAGCACCGCGTAGGTGATCGTCAGCCCGCAGATCTTGTCGACGAAGATCGTCGGGACCAGCCTCGGGGCGCCGCTCTGGCGACGGAAGGCGTCGGCGATCCCCGTGGCTGCCTGGATCACGTCGTCGTAGGCCGGGTCGTCGGCCCGCTCGCTGTCGGTCGGCCAGCCGTGGGCCTCGCAGTACACGATGTCGGGCCGTGCTACGGCGAAGTCCTCGTACCTCAGGCCGGCACGAGCCAGGCCGCTCGGGCGGACGTTGGTGATCACGATGTCGCAGGTGGCGGCCACCCGGAGAAGCGCGTCCCGCCCGGCTGGGTGCTTGAAGTCCAAGCGCAGGCTCCGCTTGTTGCGCATCAGGTTGAGGGCCGTCCCGCTGAGCTGAGGGTGGGGACCCGGACCCATGACGCGATTGGTCTCGAGTGTGGTGCCCTCGACGACGATCACGTCGGCGCCGAGGTCGCCGAGGATCTGGGTCGCGTAGGGGCCCATCACGACGGTGGTGAGGTCGAGGACCCGCACCCCATCGAGCGGGCCCTCGCCCGCGTGCAGGCTGGGATCGGCTTCCGGCATCCCGACATCATGCTCGGGCCCCCTGCGACCCGCAGCCTGGGGTCCCGCTGCCTGTCGCCGCGGGTGCCCGTCCGGGCGGCGCTCTCCTCGCCGGAGCGTGACCCCCTCCCGGCGTCGGTCGTGGTCAGGGGGGATGCCACACCCCGGGGTGCTGGGACCACGCTTCGAGCTACCCGTCCCGGGAGTTGGGTGCACTCGACCGAACTGGGTGCACAGAACCAGCTATGGGGCTCTGTGTGCACCCACTTGTGCGTCTGCACCCAGTTTCGCTGCCCTTCCTGCTCTCCCCTCTGGCAGAGGGCTTCCCTGGCGTCGACGGGGGTGCGCTCAACCCGAGCCGACCGCTTCGACCTGGTGGACGTGGAACCGCGCGAGGGTGCCGGTCGTCTGTACGTCCTGGAAGCTCCCGCTGGCGGCGCCGAGGGTCCAGGTCACCTGCCAGGTCTCGACGACGCTGACGGTGTAGGTGCCGACGTAGTCGTAGGTGTGGTCGACCTTGCCGCCCGGCCAGGGGGTGCAGGACGACCCCGGCTGGCGAAGGGAGGTCGTGCCGTCACCCCAGTCGACGTTGTACGTCGCCCGGGCAGTGATGGCGAGCGTCCCCAGGGGGGTAGGACGATCGACGGTCACCAGATCGCCGTCGCCGCAGACCAGGTAGGCCGGCAGGCCGGTGATGGCATACCCGGGCGGTATGGAGGGGCGCGGCTCGGGTAGCCGGCGGGCATACCAGTAGGCGGTCCAGTACTCGCTTGCCCACTGCGAGGCGGTGGCGGCTACCACGCCAGGGCAGGGAGGGAACACGCTCTCGACCACCTTCCAGAACTGCTTGATCTGGGCGATCGTCGCCGGGCTGCCGCCGGTCACGTTGTCGGCCATCGGGACCCAGCACACGGGGTGGTTGGCCGTTGCCGCCTCCAGCTGGCCGATCTCGATGTAGACCTGCAACGGCTGCCCGCTGGCGCCGGCGGTCCCTGAAGACCCGGAGGACCCCGACGACCCCCCACTCTTCACACCCTTGCAGATGATATGCCCGTTGAAGCCCGGGAAGCAGATGGGCGGGCCACCCGTTGTGCTCGCTCCGGCAGCTCTTGGTATGGCCCACGCTGCCAAGGCAAGGCAGACGAAGGTCAGGACGAACGATGTAGAGCGCACTGGTCTGGCACGCGTCCTCCGTCGGGGAGCACGTTGTCGTAGAAGATCGCCCATGGTGTCGAGTCTCCTTCACGGACGTTGAGGTCACCTCGACCGGTCAGGCCCTCGTACTGGGCCAACACCCGGCCGGGAGGCCGGAGGTCGACGGCGGAGTAGTCGACCGCCACTCGGGCGAAGACGCAGTGCGGTGAAGCCTGGATGAGAGTCACTACCCGGGTCATCTGGTTGCCTGGGTTCCGCCGAACGTCAGGGAAACCGTGAGAACTCAGAGAGCCGAGGGCTCCTACTGCAGTGCGGGCGAGTTGCTGGTCGAAGATCGCGTACAGGTCAGCTATTGCCCGCTGTGTGACCTGGCGCGCGGCCAGAGCGGAGCGCAGGGCATTGCCGTAGATGGCGTCCAGCTTGGCGAACACGGCGTCCACGTAGGCAACGGTGATCACCTTGGGCACGACAGCAGGGTCCACGCCCGGCCCGCCGCCGGCCGAGCCCGCCCCCGAGCTGGCCGCCCCCGACCCGGCCGCCCCCGACCCGGCCGACCCCGACCCGGCCCCACTGACGGCGGTCGTCGCCGGCGACGAGGTAGTGGTCGTAGCGCCGGCGACGATGGTGGTCGTCTCAGATGGCGGGGAGCCGCCGGCGTCGCTCCGTCCGCGGGGCGGCGGAGCGCCGCACGACGCGAGTGCCGCGACCAGGACCAGCGCGCAGAACGAGAGAAGGATGCGCCTCATACCCCTTCGAGTACTCTCGCGCTCTCGGGGTCGAGCTGCAAGGGGCAGTCGGCGTGCTCGGGTGGCGGGTAGGTCCCCCGATCGGGGAGGGGTCCTCCCACGCGGGTGGGAGCGGGAGTACGATCAGGGCGACAACCGAACAGCCGACAACCCGGAGCGGGAGAGTCCCCAGCTCGTTGGGGCGCCGAAGGAGCAACCTCCCCGGAACCTCTCAGGCACCGCGACCGCACCGGCGAGGCAACTCTGTAGAGACGGGGCCACGAGTCCCGCGCCGAAGGTGCAAGCCGTCCCCGGAGACGGGGTGGTGAAGCTCTCAGGCACCGACGCCAGAGAGGGGAGCGACCCCACCAGCGCGCGCCCAGGCGCCGCGCCCGATCCCCCGGAGCCTCCCGATGAGCCACCGCACCTCCACCGGTCCCATCCCCTTCGTCGAGCGCCACGTCGGCACTTCAGGCGGGGACCGGGCCAAGATGCTCGCCGCCCTCGGCTACGGATCGCTCGACGAGCTGGTCGATGCCGCCCTGCCGGCGGGCATCCGCTGTCCGCTGGACTCGACGCTGCCGCCGGCGGCGTCCGAGGAGGAGGTCTTCTCCGAGCTGCGGGCCTTGTCGGAGTCCAACCGTCCGGGGGAGGCAATGATCGGCCTCGGCTACTACGGGACGGTGACCCCGCCGGTGATCCGGCGCAACGTCTTGGAGGATCCCTCCTGGTACACCGCCTACACGCCTTACCAGCCAGAGATCAGCCAGGGCCGTCTGGAGGCCCTGCTCAACTTCCAGACGATGGTCTCGGAGCTGACAGCCATGCCGGTGGCCAACGCCTCGCTCCTCGACGAGGCCACCGCTGCGGTGGAGGCGGTCGGGGTGATCCGCCGTTCCAGCCGTCGGGCGGCCAAGCTGCTGCTGGTCGACGCGGACACCTTCCCGCAGACGGTCGCCGTGCTGCGCACCCGCTGCGAGGCGATAGGGGTCGAGGTCGCAGTGTTCGACCCGGCGAGCGGCCTGCCGGGCGAGACTCCCGCCGGGCCGCCCGCCGCCGGGGAGGGCGGCGGGGCTCCGACCCATCGCGCCGACCTAGGGGGAGGGGGGGAGGGCGCGTCCGGCGCCGCCGGGGACCGGAGCCTGTTGGGCGTGCTCCTCCAGTACCCGGGCGCCTCCGGGGCGGTGCGGGACGACAGCGCCTTGGTGGACGAGGTCCACGGGCGCGGCGCCATGGTCGTGGTGGCCGCGGACCCGCTGGCCCTCACCTTGTTGCGCCCTCCCGGCGAGTGGGGCGCCGACGTGGTCATCGGCTCCACCCAGCGCTTCGGGGTGCCGCTCGGGTACGGGGGGCCCCACGCGGCGTTCATCGCCGTACGCCAGGGTCTAGAACGCCACCTGCCCGGACGGCTGGTCGGCGTGTCGGTCGACGCCGCCGGCCGCCCCGCCTACCGCTTGGCGTTGCAGACCCGTGAGCAGCACATCCGTCGTGACCGGGCTACGTCCAACATCTGCACCGCCCAGGTCCTGCTCGCGGTGATCGCGTCGATGTACGCGGTCTACCACGGGCCGGAGGGCCTGACCGCCATCGCCCGGCGGGTGCACCAACGGGCCGGGGAGGTCGCCTCCGGTCTCGCCGCCGCGGGTGTCCCGACCCTCTCCGACACCTACTTCGACACCGTCACCGCCCGGGTGCCGGGGCGGGCGGCCGAGGTGGTGGCGCGCGCCGCGGCGTCCCCCGAGCAGGTGCACCTGCGCTTGGTGGACGCCGACCACGTGGGCATCGCCTGCGGCGAGACGACCACCGCCGGGCACGTGGCCGCAGTCCTCAGGTCATTCGCCGGCACCGGCGACTCGGGGGCGGCTGGCTCCGCAGACGACGACGCCCGGAGTGCCCGGACCGACCCTGGGCACCTCGCGGACGGGACCCGGACCGGCGACGATGCCCGCGGGGAAGATCCCCTCGATCGGTTCGCGAGGACGGCGCCGCCGCTCACCCACCCGGTGTTCGAGCGGTACCGCTCGGAGACGGCGATGCTCCGCTACCTGCGGCGGCTCTCGGACCGCGACTACGCCTTGGACCGGGGGATGATCCCGCTCGGGTCGTGCACCATGAAGCTCAACGCCACAGCCGAGATGGAGCCGATCAGCTACCCGGGATTCGCCGGGGTCCACCCCTTCGTGCCGGCGGAAGCGGCGAGAGGTTACGAGGTGCTGGTCGCCCAGCTCGAGCGCTGGCTCGCCGAGCTGACCGGTTACGCAAAGGTGAGCCTCCAGCCCAACGCCGGCAGCCAGGGGGAGCTCACCGGGCTCCTCGCGATCCGGGCGTACCACCGCGACCGCGGCGAGGCCCAGCGTGACGTGTGTCTCATCCCCGCCAGCGCGCACGGCACCAACGCAGCGTCGGCGGTCGCCGCGGGGCTCCGGGTGGTGGTGGTCGCCACCCGCGAGGACGGCAGTGTCGACCTCGACGACCTGACCGCCCGCTGCGAGGAGCACTCCGACCGCCTGGCGGCGGCGATGGTCACCTACCCGTCGACCCACGGGGTCTACGAGGCGGGGATCGGCGAGCTGTGCCGGATCGTGCACCACTACAAAGGTCAGGTGTACGTCGATGGTGCCAACCTCAATGCCCTCGTCGGCCTGGCCGAGCCGGGACGCTTCGGCGGCGACGTGTCCCACCTCAACCTCCACAAGACGTTTTGCATCCCCCACGGAGGGGGCGGGCCGGGGGTAGGCCCTGTGGCGGTCGCCGACCACCTCGTCCCCTACCTACCGACCCACCCGGCGCACCCGGACCCCGGCCGGAGGCATGGGCCGGTCGGTCCGGTCGCGGCCGCCCCGTACGGGAGCGCCGGGATCCTCCCCATCAGCTGGGCCTACCTCCGGTTGATGGGCCCCGACGGACTGGCCCTGGCGACCAAGGCGGCGGTCCTCGCGGCCAACTACCTCGCCGCGCGCCTGGGGGCGTATTTCCCTGTCCTCTACTCCGGCAACCACGGCCTCGTCGCTCACGAGTGCATCCTCGACCTTCGGGCCCTCACCAAGGAGACCGGGGTGAGCGTGGACGACGTGGCCAAGCGGCTGATCGACTACGGGTTCCACGCGCCGACGATGAGCTTTCCGGTGGCCGGGACCTTGATGGTCGAGCCCACCGAGTCCGAGACCCTCGAGGAGCTCGACCGCTTCTGCGCGGCGATGATCGCCATCCGCGCGGAGATCGACGAGGTGGCCGCCGGGCGAGGCGCGGTCGAGGACAGCCCGCTGCGCCACGCGCCCCACGTGGCGGCCGACCTGGCCGGTCCGTGGGAGAGGTCCTACGACCGGATGACCGGCGCCTACCCAGCCGGCGTGACCCCCGACAAGTACTGGCCACCGGTAGGTCGCGTGGACCAAGCGTACGGCGACCGCCACTTGGTGTGCTCGTGCCCGCCGCCCGAGGTCTTCGTCGAGCGATGAGCTCCGCGACCTCTGCGGCTTCGCCGCCCCCGGGCGGGGCCACCCCACTCCGCCGCACCCCTCTCGACGCGCTGCACCGGGCTGCGGGGGCGACGATGGTCGACTTCGCCGGCTGGTCGATGCCGCTGCGCTACGGCAGCGAGGCGGCCGAGCACCAGGCGGTGCGCACCACCGGAGGGCTTTTCGACCTGTCCCACATGGGCGAGATCGAGCTGACCGGCCCCGAGGCGGCGGTCGCTCTCGACCATGCGGTGGTCAGCGACCTCACCCGGCTGGTCGACGGCCGGGCCAAGTACACCCTGCTGTGTGCCCCCGACGGCGGCATCCTCGACGACCTGATCGTCTACCGCCTCGCCGCCGAGCACTGGCTGGTCGTCGCCAACGCGGCCAACGCCGGCCTGGTCGCCGGGGAGCTCGCCGCCCGATCGGCTGGCTTCTCCGCCGTCGTCGAGGACCGCAGCGCCGACTGGGCGATGATCGCGCTGCAAGGACCGCGCGCCGCCGGCGTGCTCGCCGGGCTCACCGACCGCGACCTGGCCGCGCTGCGCTACTACACCATCGCCCCGGGCACCCTGGCAGGCGCGGAGGTGCTCCTGGCCCGGACCGGCTACACCGGCGAGGACGGCTTCGAGGTGATGGTGCGCCCCGACGACGCTGCCCGGGTCTGGGAGAGGGTGCTGGAAGAGGGGAAAGACGCCGCCGTCGTCCCGGCCGGGCTCGCGGCGCGCGATACCCTGCGATTGGAGGCGGGGATGCCGCTCTACGGCCACGAGCTGTCCAGGACCCTGACCCCCTACGACGCGGGACTCGGGCGGGTGGTGGCGCTCGAGGCGCCGGTCGACTTCGTAGGTCGGGACGCCCTGGCGGCCAGGGCGGCCGAGCCGCCCACCCGGCGCCTGGTCGGGTTGGTCTCCCTCGGCCGCCGAGTGCCCCGCACCGGTTACCCGGTGCTGAGCCCGGACGGGTCCCGCCGCCTGGGTGAGGTCACGAGCGGGGCCCCTTCACCGATCCTCGGCCGCCCGGTGGCGATGGCGTACCTGGACCCGGACGCCGCGGAGCCGGCAACGGTGGTCGCGGTCGACGTCCGGGGCAGCACAGAGCGGGCGGAGGTGGTGGGCCTGCCGTTCTACCGGAGGCCGGCGGCCGCCACCCAGGGCTCCTCACCCTCACCCTGAGCCGAGCCTGGGTGGGCGCCTGTCGGGTCCAGCCGGAGTCGCCGGGCTACCGAGGGGCGCTCCTCGGGAACTGCGAGCGCCCAGGCGTCAATTCCGCACCCTTCGTCTTCACGGTTCGGTAGCGAGACTCTTCGTCGGCCTCGCCGGGCCCGCGCCCGAGCCCGCCTCTCCCCGCCCTCCGCTCCGAGCCTGCCCGCTCCGAGCCCGACTGGGCTCAGGAGCCGAAGTGCCGCTCGAGGTGTAGCTCGCAGCGCTGGATGGCCCGAGCGCGGCCGGCGGCCTGGCGCAGGCAGCTGATGAAGTTGGAGTCGGTGAGCGCCACGATCCCGAAGGCGAGCACCACTCCTCCGAGCAGCAGGCCGGCGAGGCCGGTGAGGATGCCTGCCACCGCCATTCCCCGTCCCGGGGCGCCGGTCCGGTTGCTGCGCCGCACGGCGGCGATGCCCAGCCCGAGGGCGACTCCGCCGAGGACGACACCGCCCACGAGGGTGAGGATCGCCGGCAGGGAGAGGATCCCGACGATCAGCGAGGCGACCGCCAGCCCGCTTCCGGGGGTCGGCTCGCCGATGGGCCGGTCGCCCTGCCAGGGTGCCGGCCACGGGTACCCCGACCCGGCGAGAGGGTAGGACCCGCCTGCCGGCGGGTACCCGTATCCCGGCGGGGGGTAGGCGCCACCGGGCGGGGGTCGGTCCGACCCGGGTGGCGGGTAGGCGCCCCCGGGAGGCGGGTAGGGGCTGGCGCCGGACCCGGGTCCGCCTGGCGGGACCGGCTCGCCCCAGGCCGGCGGGTCGTGCTCGCCCACCGCTCAGCCCTCGCCGCTCGGCTGGTCGCGGGTGACGCCGAGGTGGCGCCCAAACCACTCGAGGATGATCTCGGCTCGCTGCACCCGGTGGCGGGGGGATCCCGACCTGGACAGCTCGTGGCACTCTCCGGGGAAGCGGACCAGCTCTGGGGAGCGCCCGAGGAGCCGGAGGGCCACGAACAGCTCCTCGGCCTGGGAGATGGGGCAGCGCAGGTCGTCCTCGGAGTGGACCATGAGCAGCGGGGTGTGCATGTCGGCGACGTAGGTGCTCGGCGACTGGCGCAGGTAGAGCTCCGGGCGCTCCAGATGGGTCCAGCCGACGGCTTCTTTGAAGAAGCCGGAGATGTCGCTGTTGTGCTCGGCGGTGAGCAGGTTGTTGACCGCCCGTTCGGAGACCGCGGCCCGGAAGCGCCCGGTGTGGCCGACGATCCAAGAGGTGAGGTAGCCCCCGTAGGAGCCTCCCTGGATGCCCAGGCGGTCGTCGTCGACCCACGCGAAGCGGCGGGCGGCCTCCTCGGCGCAGGCGACCACGTCGTCGAAGTCGACCCCGCCCCAGCCGGAGCCGGGATCGGTCGGCGCCTCGGGCCAGCGGATGGCCCGCCCCCATGTCTCGGTATAGCCCGAGCTACCCCGCGGGTTGCAGTAGACCACCCCGAGGTCGGCGCCGACCTGCAGCTGGAACTCGTCGAAGAAGCCATACCCGTACTGGGTGAACGGCCCCCCGTGGATGTTCAGCACCGTCGCGCACGGGGAGCCGGCGCCCGCTCCTGGGGGGGACATCGCCCAGCACTCGACCTCGGTACCGTCGGCGGAGGTGGCCACGTAGCGTTCGGGAAGCACCAGGTGGACCTGGGAGCGCAGGTGGGCTCCGTGGTCGGAGATGCGTCGCTCCCCGCCGGCGGGGTCGCTCACCCACAGCTCGCCTGGCTCGGTCGGGGTACTGGCGGTGAACGCCAGCCGGCCGGCGGCGAGGTCGAAGGACCGCACGACGCGCTCGCCGCCCACGACGGTACGGGTGCCCCCCGGGCCCTGACGGGAGTCCGCCTGCCCGTTGCCGTCGCCGTGCTCGGCCCCTCCGGAGGCCCCTCCCCCGGGGTCGCCTGCCGCAACGACGCTCAGGCGTCCTCGGTCCTCCGCGGCGACGAGCAGCTCGTCGCCGGACCAGATCGGTGGGCGGCTCGCCCCGTAGGGCGCGAGGTTGCGGTCGTAGCCGGCTGCCCAGCGGACCGGCTGCAACCCTCGCGGTTCGACGGCGACGACCCACAGCTGTCCGTGTCGGGGGCCGTCGAGGGGTGTCGGGTCGACGAGCGCGGCCAGGCGAGAGCCGTCGGGGGACCACGATGGGTGGGCCCACGCGACCGCGGTGGTGGTCAGGCGCGCCCCGGGCGCGGACCCGTCGGCGGGCACGATCCAAAGGTCGTTGCGGCCGTCCAGGTCCCAGTCGGGGTGGCCGGCGGCGACGTAGGCGATCCGGGTGCCGTCAGGGCTCCAGGCGACGCCCGACGCGGGGGCGTCCCCGCCGGTGAGCGCGACGGGCGGGCCGGACCCGTCGGCGGCTACGACGTGCACGTGGGTTGGGCGGTCGAATACCCAGCCGTCGCCGTCGTGCCGGGACAGCAGCCGGGTCACCCGGCGGGGCGGCATCTCGGCGACCGCTTTGGGTGTGCGCCGGTCGCCGTAGCGCTCCCGGTCCGGCACCCGGCCGACGAAGCCGAGGCGATCCCCGTCCGGGGACCAGGCCAGATCGGTTATCTCGTCGGGCCAGGTGCAGATCACCGCTGGCGTGCCCGGGCCGTCGGCGGCGAGGGTGCGAAGCGACGTGGAGCCTTCCTCGGAGGTCACCCAGGCGATCGTGGCCCCGTCGGGTGACCAGCGGGGGAGCCGGTCGTGGGGGCCTGCTGAGAGGGGTCGGGGGCGGCTCCCGTCGGCGCCTCCCACCCAGAGGCGGCTCCGGGAGGTGTTGGCCTCGAGATCCTGGGTGGTGAGGGTGTAGACCGCACGGAGGCCGTCGGGGGAGAGGGTGACCTCTCCGGCGGCGGCGATGAGGGCGATGTCGTCGGGTCGCATTCCTCGCACCGGGCTACGCTACCCACGTCACCGTCGCTGGCGCCGCCGGCCCGGGGCCCGGGCCGCGCCAGGATCGGACCGCTACGCTGCGGCTGCCATGAGCAGGCAGACGGCTTTCCACCCTCGCATCGCGGATCTCACCGACCAGTGGATCTCGACTTTCGCAGTTATGAGTCTGTCGGCCCCTGACGCTTGGGCGTCTTGCGGGTGGGGGTAGCGGGGCGGCTGG
>JAJZWW010000083.1 GCA_021846485.1 Actinomycetes bacterium | reverse complement strand
CGGCGAGCGTGCGGGCGACCACCGCGGACATCGGGCCCGCCTCGAGGGGGGCGAAGACGAACGGGAAGTTGAACCCGAGGTGCAGCTCGTCGTCGTCGCCGTAGAACGATGCGAGGCGGTCGGCGTCGCGGACCCAGGTCTCGCCGAGCAGCAAGCGGCGCGGCTCGTAGCTGTCGGCGAGCCTGCGCCACGACCGGTAGACGTCGTGGACCTCCGGCTGGTTCATGCTGCGCTCGGGCGCCAGCCCGAAGCGGGCCGCCGGCCCCGGCGGGGCGGGCGGGTCGTCGCGCAGCAGGCGGTCCTTGTAGAGGGCGTGGGCGACGTCGATCCGGAAGCCCGCCACCCCGAGGTCCAGCCAGTGACGCAGGACCGCCTCGAGCTCGGCGTGGACCTCCTCGTTCCACCAGTTCAAGTCGGGCTGGTCGGGCAGGAAGTTGTGCAGGTAGTACTGGCCGCTGGCCGGGTCGAGGGTCCAGGCGGGCGCGCCGGTGGCGTCCAGCCAGTTGTTGGGCGGCCCGCCCCCGGGGTCAGGGTCGGCCCAGACGTACCAGTCCCGGTGCGGGGCGTCGCGCCCGGAGCGGGCCTCGACGAACCATGGGTGGGCGGAGCTGGTGTGGTTGGGCACCAGGTCGAGCAGCACCCTCACGCCGCGCGCTTCGGCGTCGGCGACCAGGGACCGCAGCTCGTCCAAGGTCCCGAGCTCGGGGTGGACCCCGTAGTAGTCCGAGACGTCGTAGCCCCAGTCCCGGTCGGGCGAGGGCATGGTCGGCGACAGCCAGATGCCGTCCACCCCGAGCCAGGCGAGATGGTCCAGGCGGCGCCTGACGCCGGCAAGGTCCCCGTAGCCGTCCCCGTCGGTGTCCTGGAAGCTGCGTACGTACACCTGGTAGAGGGTCGCCCCCTCCCACCAGCGCCCCCCGCTCACCCCTTGACCGCCCCGGAGAGCTCCGTCTCCTTCGGTATCCCCATCACCTGCAGTATGCCAATCACACCACCGGGTCGCCGGGGTCCTCGGCCTCCTCCAGGGCGAGCAGCTCGAGCTCCCCGGTGGGGTCGGGCAGCACGACGCGCTCCTCGGGGTGCAGACGGAGGACCTCCTCGAAGAACGACGGGATGGCGACCTCGTCGGGCACGTCCCGGCCGGCGGCCTCGGAGAGGAACCAGCGGTGCTCGAGGAACTGGTGGTAGGCCTCGACCGGCTCCAGCCGGGCGGCGAGCTCGGGCGGGATGGCAGAGACGAACGGCTCGAAGCGCTCGGTCAGCCAGCGGTGCGCGACGATCGCCTCCGACTGCGGCCGACCCTCCTTGCGCTCCAGCGCGGCACGGTAGGAGCCGAGGTCGTTGAGCAGGCGGCGGGCCTGGTTCTCCTGGACGTCGATGCCGGTGAGGCGCAGAAGGCGGCGGCTGTGGTGGCCCTCCTCGACGATCGACGGGCGGATGCGGATCCGCTCCTCCCCGGAGCGGACCGACAGCTCGGTGGCGTCGAAGCCGAGGCGGTTGAGCCGGCCGATCCGCTCGTCGAGGCGCCACCACTGGTCGGCGCCGTACTCCTCCTCCACGGTCAGCTCGGCCCACAGCGCCCGGTAGCGGCCGTCCAGGCGCAGGACGAAGTCCATCGGGTCGGTGTGGGCCTCCAGGCGCCCGGCGGCGACCAGGTCGGCCACCCCGCCGGCGATGTTGTCGAGGGCGATCTCCAGGTCGGTCTCGCGCTGGCGGTCGGAGAGCCGGGCGTGGTGCTCGGCGGTCTCGGAGTCCACCAGGTAGGCGGCGAGCCCGCCGGCGTCCCGGCGGAACAGGGTGTTGGCGAGCGAGCAGTCGCCCCACCAGAAGCCCTCCAGGTGCAGGTGCACGAGCAGCACCGCCGCCGCGTCGGTCAGGCGGCGCTGGTGCTCGACGCCGTTCTCCCTGGCCAGCAGGTAGGTGTAGGGCAGGGCGAAGTCCAGGTAGCGGGTGACCACCGCGCCCGCCAGCGCCTCGCCCTCCCTCCCGCGGCGCTCGGTGACCGTGCAGACCGGCTCGACCGCCGGGATGTCCGCGTCGTGCATCTGGCGCAGCATCGTGTACTCCCGGCGGGCCAGACGGTCCCCGATCTCCTTGACCGCCAGCACCCGGCCCTCGAGCTCGACGAAGCGCACCACGTGGCGTGACGGGCCCCGGGCCATCCGCACCAGGCGGGGATCGTTCCAACACTCGAGGGGCCGGTCCCACTCGAAGTCCATCACGTGGATGTACGGGCCCCCGCGGGCGATCTGGACCTCCATCGCCACCTCTCTACCCGACGACCTCTCTGCCCGACGACCGCCGAGGGGTCGTGGAACGCCAGCAGCCGTCGGGCCTCGGGGCAGGCCGGGGCGGCCGGTACCCTGGGAGGCGCCGCATGGCCCCGCGCGGCGCCCCCCCTTTCCCCAAGAGGTTTCATGCAACGCGCCGATCTCCGCAATGTCGCCATCGTCGCCCACGTCGACCACGGCAAGACCACCCTCGTGGACGCCATGTTGCGCCAGTCGGGGATGTTCGGCGCGCACACCCAGCTCGCCGAGCGGGTGATGGACAGCACCGACCTCGAGCGGGAGAAGGGCATCACCATCCTCGCCAAGAACACGGCGGTCCGCTACGGGGAGCTCACGATCAACATCGTGGACACCCCCGGGCACGCCGACTTCGGGGGGGAGGTCGAGCGGGGCCTCACGATGGTCGACGGCGTGCTGCTGCTGGTCGACGCCAGCGAGGGCCCGCTCCCCCAGACCCGCTTCGTGCTCCGCAAGACCCTCGAGGCCCGCCTGCCGGTGATCCTCGTGGTCAACAAGATCGACCGGCCCGACGCCCGCCCGGCGGAGGTCGTCGACGCGGTCTACGAGCTGTTCATGGACCTCGGTGCCGCCGACAGCCAGATCGAGTTCCCGATCGTCTACTGCAACGCCCGCGAGGGGCGGGCAGCGCTCGACCCGGGGAGCGTGGCCGACAGCCCGGACCTGAAGGTGCTCCTGGACCTGCTGGTGGAGTCCATCCCCGCCCCCGAGCACGATGAGGGCCACCCGTTCCAGGCCCTGGTCACCAACCTCGACGCCTCCCCCTACGTCGGGCGCCTCGCGCTGTGCCGGATCCGCAACGGGCGGGTCCGCAAGGGCGACTCGGTGGCGTGGTGCCGCCACGACGGCTCGGTCGAGCGGGCCCGCATCGCCGAGCTGTACCTCACCGAGGCGCTCGACCGGGTCGACGCCGGCGCCGGCGGGGCCGGCCCGGGCGACATCGTCGCGGTCGCCGGCATCCCCGAGATCATGATCGGCGACACCCTCGCCGACCCCGACGACCCCCGGCCGCTGCCGGTGATCCGCATCGACGAGCCCAGTCTCGGCATGACCCTCGGCATCAACACCTCCCCCCTCGCCGGACGCGACGGCAAGAAGCTCACCGCCCGGCTCATCAAGGGCCGGCTCGACCAGGAGCTGGTCGGCAACGTGTCGATCCGGGTGCTGCCCACCGATCGGCCCGACACCTGGGAGGTCCAAGGGCGCGGCGAGCTGGCCCTGGCGGTGCTCGTCGAGACGATGCGCCGGGAGGGCTTCGAGCTCACCGTCGGCAAGCCTCAGGTCCTCACCCGGGAGATCGACGGCCGGCTGCACGAGCCGCTCGAACGGGTCAGCGTCGACGTCCCCGAGGACTACCTCGGGGTCGTCACCCAGCTGCTGTCCATGCGGAAGGGCAAGATGGAGACGATGATCAACCACGGCACCGGGTGGTGCCGGATGGAGTGGCTCGTACCCTCCCGCGGGCTGATCGGGTTCCGCACCGAGTTCCTCACCGAGACGCGCGGCACCGGCCAGCTGCACCACGTCTTCGAGCGCTACTCACCGTGGCTGGGCGAGCTGCGCACCAGGCCCAACGGGTCGATGGTCGCCGACCGCTCCGGGCCGACGACCGGCTACGCCCTGGCCAACCTCCAAGAGCGCGGCGCGCTGTTCGTCGGACCGGGCGTGGAAGTCTACGAGGGCATGATCGTCGGCGAGAACGCCCGGGCGGAGGACATGGACGTCAACCCGACGAAGGAGAAGAAGCTCACCAACATGCGCGCCGCGGCTGCGGACGCCACCGTCGTGCTCGTGCCCCCCAGGCAGCTCTCACTGGAACAGGCTCTGGAGCTCATTCGGGAGGACGAGTGCGTGGAGGTCACCCCCGCCCAGGTCCGGCTCCGCAAGGTGGTCCTCGACGCCACCGAGCGTGGACGCCGCCGCGGTGCGGCCCGCAACGCCGGTCGCCAGTGACCACCGACCGCTCGCATCTGGGCTGGGTCGGCTGGGTCGGCTGGGTCGGCTGGGCTCGGTCGGCTGGGCTCGGTCGGCTGGGCTGCCAGAGGTCAGGGCAGGTCAGGGCAGGTCGCCTGGCGCGGCAGGACGGTCGCGGGGTAGGACGTAGCAGTGCCACGCCCGCCCGGCCCGCCGGCCGCACGTGATCGGCCCCCGGCGGCGGGTGCGCAGCGGAGCTCCCACAGTCGATTGGGCCGCCTCGACCGCCTGGTGGTCTCCGCCGGGCTGCTGCTGCCCCACGGCGCGGCCGGGCAAGTGCCAGGTCCCGGCGGCCCGGAACGCCCCGACGGGACTCCCGCGTCGACCTGGACCGGCGGCACTGCGGTCGGTCCGGGACCCCGGGCGGGCGGTCAGGCCGGCGGGCCGGGAGCGGTGGCCGTCCTCGACAGACCCGAAGCGCCACCCGCGGAGCGTGGCGGCTGGCGGGACACCTACCTCGGGCCCCGGGCGGTGGCCGCGGTGCTCGTCGCCGGGATCGCCGCCCGGTTCCTCCCCGCAGGCCCACTGTGGTTCGACGAGGCCCAGAGCGTCGGCATCGCCCGCCTCCCGCTGCCCCAGCTGTTCGCCGCGCTCCGCCAGGACGGCTCCCCCCCGCTGTACTACATCCTCCTCCACCTGTGGATGCTCCTCGTCGGCAGGTCGACCTTCGCGGTCCGCGCGCTGTCGGGCCTGGTCAGCGTCGCGACCATCCCCGTCGTCGCCCGCCTGGCCCGACGCCTGCTGCCCGAGCGGGCCCGGTGGCCGGCGATCCTGCTGTTCGCCAGCTCCCCGTTCGCCATCCGCTTCGCCGACGAAGCCCGCATGTACTCCCTGGTGGTGCTGCTCGTCGCGCTGGGTGGCCTCGCCCTGCTGCGGGCCCTCGAGCAGCCCACCCGGTGGCGGCTCCTGCCCCTCGCCGCGGCGAGCGGGGCGCTGGCCCTGACCCACTACTGGGGGGTGTTCGTCCTGGCCGCCGCCGGCGCCGGCCTCGCCTGGCGCGCTCTCCACGGTGACCTCCCCTGCCGGCTGTCGCTGCTCGCCCTCCTCGCCGGAGGCATACCGTTCGCCCCTTGGGTCCCGAGCCTGCTGTTCCAGATCGGCCACACGGGGACCCCCTGGCAGCACGCCGGGCCCTTCGCCTCGATCGTCGCCCCCGCGGCCTGGGCGGGAGCGATCGGCACCAGCTCGGGGATGTTCGTCGCCGTGCCGTTCGTAGGGGTGCTCCTGGCGCTCGTGGCGGCGGGCAGCCTGCGCTTCCCGGCGGCCAGGACCCTCGCCAGCCTGGCCTTCGTAGCCGTCGCCCTCGGGGGCCTCGTGAGCTTCGCCCTACGGGCCGCCGTCGTGCCCCGCTACACCTCGATCGGCCTCGTGCCCTACCTGCTCGCCGGCGCCGCGGGCATCACGGTCCTGCAGGGCCCCTGGGCCCGCCGGGCGCTCGCCCTGGCGGTCAGCCTGGGCCTCGTCGCCGGGCTCCTCGACACCACCGCGCCCCGGACCCTCGCCGGACAGGCGGCGGCCGTCCTGAAGCGGGACGGCTCCCCCGCCGACACCGTGGTGTACTGCCCGGACCAGTTCGGACCCTCGGTCAGCCGCCTGCTGCCGGGCTGGTACCTGCAGCAGATGTACCCGACCGGGGCGTTCCCCCTGCGCGTCGACTGGGTCGACTACGCCGCCCGCAACTGGCTGTCCTCCCCGGACCGCTTCGCCCGGGCGAGCGCCACGCAGGCCGGCGACCAGCCGCTGTGGCTGCTGGAGGCCAACAATGTGACCAGCTACTACGGCCGCTGCGGTCAGCTGGCCGCGGCCTTCCACCACCTGCGGCCCGAGACGATCGTCCACCACCTCGGACCCAACCCGATGAACACCGCCGAGAGCGAATCGCTGATCGAGTACCTGCCCTCCCGTTGATTCGATCCCCCCGCCAGGAAGTCGGGGCGTCGGGGCGTCGGGGCGTCGGGGCGTCGGGGCGCTCCCGGGACCGAGCCCTCCCGCCCGGTCACCGCCGACCGCTTCGACGGCTCGCCACCCACGGCATGGAAGTCACCACTCGTAGTGCGGAGTAGTGCGCCGGGTGCGTGAACTGGGTGCACAGACCCGAAGTGGGTGCATTCGACCCTCGCATCGGGCATTGAACGCACCCAGTTCGGCTCAGCGCACCCAGTACCGCTTGCCACGCTCTTGCGGGCGCTTGCCACGCTCTTGCGGGCGCTTGCGGGCGCTTGCGGGCGAACCTGACGATGTTCACGTTCCAGGGTCGGATCACCGCTGCGGCGTGCTCGATGACCGGGCAGTAGCGCGCGCCGGTGGCGGGAAGGCGAGCGGCCCTGGCCTCGAGGGCGAGCACCCCCACGGACGGGTCGTTGCTTGTCGCTGGTGGTAGCGTGATGGCATGCGGACTACCATCGACAAGGCAGGTCGTCTGGTCATCCCCAAGCCTCTTCGCGATCGAGTCGGCCTGCGACCGGGCGAGGTACAGGTCGAGATCGACGGCGCCGCCCTTCGCATCGAGCCGGTCGCTGGGGGCTCGCTCGTGGAGCGCGACGGGTGGCTGGTCATCCCCGGCGGCGGCGAGGTCCTCGCGGCCGACGAGGTGCGTCAACTCCGCGATGCCGACCAGAGGTAGCCACCTCGACGCTCTCGTCGACACGAGCGTGGCCGTCGCCCTGGTCGTGGAGGACCACGACCACCACCACGCAGCTCTCGCAAGGGTCGGATCCCGGCGAGTGGGGCTCTCGGGCCACGCGTTGTTCGAGACCTACTCCGTGCTCACGCGGCTCCCGACACCCAACCGGCGCTCGCCCGAGACGGTCGCCCGCCTGATCCGGCACGACTTCCCCATCAACCGGCAGTTGTCCCCCGAAGCAGCCGACGAGCTGCTGGGCGACTTGGCGTCAGCCGGCATCACCGGTGGTTCGGTGTACGACGCGCTGGTCGCTGCCACTGCGCTCGAAAGCGGGCTACCTCTGCTCACCTGCGACCGTCGCGCCCTTCCCGTCTACCAGGCGCTGCGGATCTCCTGCGAGCTCGTCGCCTGACGGAACCGCCTGCCCACGCGCGCCTGGGCAGGCGGCGGCCATCCCGGATGTTTCCGGGTCCGAGCAGGCTGTCCCAGAATGGCCCTGGAGAGGCCCTTCCGAGGGCAAAAGCCCAGGTGGCGAGTCGTCCCGGAGGGATTCTGGGACAGCCTGCGAGGTGAATGAGGGGGCCGACCTCGGGTGCCGAGGCCGTCGGTAGCCTGCGCCGGTGCCCACGACGGCGAGCAGACCGGTGGGAGCGTCGGAGCCGGAGGGCCGTCGAAGTCGCCTTCGGGACCTCCTGGTCCTCGGGTACTCCCACGCCGGTCAGCACGCGTACGTGGCCGGGCTGGGGATCGCCGTCCCCTTCGTGGTCAGCGCCTTCCACGTCTCCTACGCCCTGGTCGGCGTGCTCCTGGCTCTCGCCACCATGACCGGGAGCCTCTGGCAGGTCCTCGCCGCGGTGGTCCGCCGCACGTCGAGCCGCATCCTGCTCGTCGGCCAGGACCTCGGCTCGGCAAGCGGGGCGCTGCTCGGCGCCGTGGCTCCCGGCATGGGGCTGTTCTTCCTCGGGCGCCTCGTCCAGGCCTGGTCGACGTGGCCCCAGCACCCGATCGGGGCTGCCTACCTGTCCCGCCGCCACCCCTGCCGGCGGGGCTCGGTCCTCGCCTGGCACGTCACCGCCGGCAACCTCGGAACCCTCGTAGCACCCCTCGCGGTCACGACAGTCATCGCCGCCGGCGGGTGGCGGCTGGGATTCTGGCTACTGGCCGCCCTGCTGGCCAGCACTGCGCTGGTGGTGGCCGTCGGGCTTCCGGCGACCCGAGCTCCGGCACCGGTTCCCGCCGAGGCGACCGGTGGGGTGCTGGCGTCGCTCGGCGGAGCGTGGTCGTCTTTCGCCGCGCTCGTCCGCCAGCGTCCGGTGGCCGCCCTGCTCGTGGCCGGCAGCGTGGCCGCCGGCGGTCAGGGCATCGGCATCCTCAGCCTCTACCTGCCGAGCTACCTCCACACCGGGCTCCACTTCGGCGCCTTCGATCTCGGGGCCACCATGACCGTGGTCTACGCCGGCGCGGTCGCCGGCCCGGTGGTCATGGGCTCGCTCTCCGACCGCTTCGGCCACCGGCCCGTGCTGCTGGTCAACTACCTCCTCGGCTCCGCCGCGCTGCTGGGCGTGCTCGGCGCAGGCTCGGCCGTCACCGCGGTCGCCGGGGTCGGCCTCGCCGTGGGGATCTTCTCCTACTCCGAGCTGTCCCTGCGCCAGACCCTCTTCGCCGACTACCTGCCGGGCGACGCCCAGCGGACCGGGTTCGGCCTGTTCTTCGCCGTCTCGCAGTCCATCGGCGCGGCCTGGGTGGCAGTCGTAGGGGTGCTCGTCACCGACGTCGGCTTCCGGGCGGCGTTCGTGCTCATGGACGCCACATTCGCAACCGCCGCAGTCGTCGTGGCCGCGGGAAACCGAGCCCCGGGCCACCCCAGCTTGCGGCGCCGGCGCCTGCGCCGGCGAAGCTGAGCGAGCCTTCCGTGCCGGCCCGTCCCGCCCGATCCTGTAGTCCGGGCAGGGCTGCTCGACGCCCGGACCGGTGCGCGCGAAGGCCGCCTCGCCCAACATCTCCGAATGCCTGCGACTCCATGGAGCGTGGCCCGGGACCCCACCGGCGACCTCCTGGCCCGGCCCGATCCGCCCGCCTACCGGGTGACGACGCGCAGTGGCAGCACCCGCGGGCCGCGGATCTGGCCGGCCGACCAGGTGACCCGCCCGGGGTCGGCGAGCTCGAAGTCAGGGAAGCGCGCCAGCCACTCCTCCAGGGCGACCCTCAGCTCCATGCGGGCCAGGTTGCTCCCCAGGCAGCGGTGGATCCCGAGGCCGAAGGCCGCGTGGCGGTTGACCCGGCGGTCGAGCACCACGCGGTCGGCGTCGGGGAACACCTCCGGGTCGCGGTTGGCCGCCGGGAACGGGAGCAGCAGCCAGTCGCCCTCTTTCAGCCGACGGCCGTCGAGCTCGACGTCCTTGGCCACCAGCCGGGCCATCGTCACCGGTGCGTAGGCCCTCAGCAGCTCCTCGACCGCGGTGTCCATGAGGCCGGGCTCGTCCAGCAGCCGGCGACGGTCCGCGGGGTGGGTGGCCAGGTGCCACAGCGAAGAGCCGATCGCCGACCAGGTGGTGTCGATGCCGGCGATCAACAGCAGCACCATGGTCCCCCGGACGTGGTCGGGGTGGAGCTCCTGGCCGTCGAGCTCGGCGGCGAGCAGGAAGCTGGTGAGGTCGTCGCGTGGCTCGGCGAGGTGCTCGGCGATCCTCTCGTCCATGTAGTGCTCCATCACCGCCTCGTCGGCCCGGGCGACGCGCTCCTCGGCGGAGTCGTCCACGTCCTCGAGCACCCCGGTGATGAACGAGCGGAACACGTCGGCGTCCTCCTCGGGGAAGCCGAGCATGCGCACGATCACCCGGAGGGGGATGTGGCGGGCGAAGTCGAGCGAGGCGTCCACCTCGCTCGCTCCGCAGACGGCGTCGAGCAGCTCGGCGCACAGCCGCCGGGTGTAGGGCTCGTAGGCGCCGACCGCCTTGGGGGAGAACGCTGGCAGGAGCATCCGCCTGGCGAGGGCGTGGAACGGTGGGTCGGAGGTGATCGGCGGGGCCAACCCGATCGGGGCGGGCAGGTCGTGGGGACCGGGCCGCGCCTCGCTCATCACCACGCTGCGCGACGTGAAGTGGTCGGTGTCGTAGGCGACGGCGGCCACGTCGGCGTGGCGGACGGGCAACCAGGCCCCTCCGTAGCGCTCGGTGTGGGCTACGGGGCAGCGCTCCCGCAGGTCGTCCCAGATGGCATAGGGGTCGGCCACCCAGGCCGCGTCGGTGTGGTCGAAGTCGGTGGCGAAGTTCTCGACCGGCTTTCGCTTGCCCATGACCGCCCCTGCTCGAGGTTTCCACTGTTCATCCTGTCATGGTTCATCCTGTCATGGTCGGCCACCTTGCAGGGCTCGCGCCTCCCCCGACCGATCCCCGGCAGCCCTCCTGTCCGCCACCCGGCGCCCCGGCCGGATGACGACGCCGCCCGCGCCGGTCCCACCCGCGACAGCCGCTCAGTTGCAGGTCGGGTCCGGCGGGTAGCGCGACACGAGG
>JAJZWW010000082.1 GCA_021846485.1 Actinomycetes bacterium | reverse complement strand
CCGCCCGGCGCCAGCCGCCCGGCGCCCGGCGGCTGATCGTCGTCAGATCAGAAGTCGTACTTCCGGTGGGAGTCGTGGTTGTGGTAGGTGGAAGGGTGGCTGGTGTCGTCACCGACGGTGCCGACAACGGTCACGGTAGGTTGCGTGTAGGGCCTTCGGGCCGTCTCGTCACGCGAGGTCTGGTCTTCCACAGTTCGGCCTCCTCTCTGAGCTGACGTCGGGGTCTCCCCGGTTGGGGAAGGCCGGGCTCTCCTTGGTAGCCCCCATTTTGCGATGGTCCTACGGGGACCTGCATGAGGCTAGCATTACTCACTCTGCGTGTCAATTGCAGTGGTCAGCGGCCTTTGGCTCCGCTCCGTCGATCCCAGCGGAAGCTACTGTGAGTAGGGTCCTTGGCCCAGCTCAGGACCGCTCGCCTGGTCGCGATCCGGCTGCCGACAGCCAGTCCGCCAACGGGTCGAGGGCCGCCGCGAGGAGGTCGCGGGTGTGTCGGAAGCCACGGAGGGGGCCACCGGTAGGGTCCCGGATGTCGTAGCGGCGCTCGGCTCCCAGCAGCTCGGCCGGCGTCCGCTCGGCCGCCACCGTCCGTAGCCAGTCCTGCAGGTCCTGGCCGGGAGCGGGCGCGCTCTGCAGTCGCCCGCGCCGGACGAGCTCGGCGATCGGGTAGACCCGCGTCCAGGCCTCCGGCGCCATTGCGAGGGCTTCGACGGCCTGAGTGGCCGTCATCGTCACGGCCAGGCCCGAGGCGACGATCATTTCGGGCGTGACCGTGCGGCTGCGGTGATCGCCGATGTCGATCCCGAGCTCGGACATCACCCGGGCTGCCTCGGGCAGCACCGGTTCGCCCGCCGGGCCGAAGCCCGCGGACGTCACCTCGACGCCGGCGGAGGGCCCGAGCCGGGTGATGAGCAACCCGGCTGCCATAGGCGAGCGGCACCGGTTGGCGCTGCACAGGCACAGCACCCGCAGGGTCCCGGGAGAGCCGGCCATCCGGGCATCGTAGGGCTACCAGCCCGGAGACCTCGGCTGAGGACCCTTCCGGCAACTACCTGGGCGGCGCTACCAACTTCGGCCGTGTCAGCACGCATTTCTCGGCCTTCGGCCGTCCAAGTGGTTGCCGCTCGGATCCTGAGCAGGTCTAACTAATGGCGGGCCGGTGCCGACCGATTGGTCCAGCGTGGTCCGGTACCTGCTCTCTTGGCGCGCTGTGCTCCCTGCCGTCGTCGCGCTCCTGGTCGCTGGCGGCCCGGGCGTCGCGGCCTCCGCGGTGTCCTCTCCGCTCCGTGTGCACCGACCCGTCGTCGCCCAGCAGCCGGTCGCTGCCCGGGTGGTAACGGCCGAGGTGCCGGCGATGCGTCCGGCCGTCCGCGTCGCGAGGCATCGAGCGATCACCGCGTCGGGAGAGCGGCTTCTCGCGGCGGCCGGCGGTGTTCGCAAGGGGACGGCCACCCCGATCGTTGCTCCCGCCGCAACCGCCCCGCCGTCCACCGCCCCGCCCGGCACGGCCCCGCGGTCCACCGCCCCGCCCGGCACGGCTGTGACCACGACCCACCGGCGGGTCGACGCGCCGGTTGCTGACCCGCCTACGACCACGACCACGTCCCGACCGTCGGTCTCGGGCTGGGGTTGCGGGCCGGCTCTCACCTACCTCTCGGCGCACGCCGCCCCGGGGTTCCGCTTCGAGTGCCCCGGCTACGCCGATGGCCGACAGGCGATGACTTGTTGGAACGTCTCGGGCCTCTGCCCCGGGGAGAAGCTGATCGCGATCGCCGTCGCCTGCCCGGCTGCCTACATGAACGAGGCGTCCAACTCCTGGGTGGTCACCGGCCGGAGCGACGCCCCGATCGACCCCTACGGTTACTGCCCGTGAGAGTCCTCGGGTTCGGTCGGGCATCCCACCCCCTCGGAGCCGCTGTGCGGGCGGACGGCTGGCGGCGGCACCCGGACAGGGATGCGGCGGCGGCATCCGCGGCCCTGATCGACCTGGTGAGCCGGCACGGCTCGGGGCACGCCCCGGTGACCACCTTCGACGCGGCGGCCGCCGGCCACCTGGCCGCGCTGGCCGAGAAGCACCGGCTGGCCGGCCTGGTGGCCCGGCGGCTCCGGGAGCTGGACCTGGATCCCGGGCCCGAGGTCACCGCGAGGCTGGAGGAGGTCTACCGGCTCAACGTGGCCCGCCAGCTCCTGCTGGGTGCCGAGCTAGCAGGTCTGTCCCGGACCCTGGAGGGCTTGCGCCGTCCGTGGCTGGTGGTCAAGGGGCCGGTGATCGGGGAGCGACTGTACGGTGACCCCGGAGCCCGCGGCGCGGTCGACCTGGACGTGGTGGTCTGCCCCCGGGACTACCGCGCGGCCGTGGAGGCCATCGAGGCCGACGGCGGGCAGGTCGTCCAGCGCAACTGGCCGTTGCTGCGGGACCTCGGGTTGGGCCAGATCGTCCTGACGCTCCGCGGCGGTCTACAGGTGGACCTGCACTGGGACTTGCTCAACACTCCGGCCGAGCGGGCACGCTTCTCGCTGTCGACCGAGGAGATGCGCGAGCGGAGCCGCACGGTCCACCTGCGGTCCGCGCCGGTGCGGACGCTGGACCCGACCGACACCGTCTTGCACCTCTGTGTCCACTCCGTGCTCTCGGGCGGCCACTTGCTGGTGTGGCTCGAGGACCTCGAGCGGGCCGTCGCCGTCGACCCTCCGGACTGGGACAGCTTCGTGGAGCGCGCCCGGCGCTACCGGCTCGGCCTCGCCTGCGCCGTGGCGCTCGGTCGGGCGGCCAGGACCCTCGGAGTTGCCCTGCCCGACGGGATGCTCCGGGCGCTGGCGCCGCGGGACCTCCTGCCGGTAGCGGTGGCGGCTCACGACGCTGCCGCCGGCCCCGCGCTCTGGTCCGGGAGACGCCGGACCCTGCGGACCCTGCTGCGCTTCATCGCCGCCGACGACCGGGCGACCCTTGCGGCGCTGTCTCGCCACGCAGCCGGCGACGTGGTGGTGCCGGTGTTACGGGCACGCCACCTGCTGCCCGCGCGCGTCGAGAGCCTGGTGAGCGCCGCCGGGGGCGATTCGGAGCGTCGTCGGTACTTCGATTCGGTTCCTTTCGTGCCGTGATGTCTTCACCCGAGCGGAGTGGGCTGGCCCGGAGGGTCGAACCGCCGAACAGGTATCCTCGAGAGGTGGAGGACGCGGACGTCTCGGTATTGATCGCGACGCGTGGTCGGGCGGATCACCTGCGCACCTGCCTGCCTTCGGTCCTCGAGTCAGCGGCGCGATCGGCGTACAAGAGCGAAGTCGTGGTCGTCGACAACGGCTCCGTGGACCGCACTGCGGAGGTCCTTGATTCTCTCGCTGCCGACTACCCGGTGTTGCGGGTCCTTTTCGAACCGGTCCCGGGGCAGTGCCGAGCGCTGAACCGTGCCCTCGCAATGATCGGTAGCGAGGCGGTCTTGTTCACCGACGACGACGTGGTGGTCCCCGTCTCCTGGGTGGACGACATGGCCGGGCCGATCATCTCTGGTGAAGCCGACGCGGTGTGCGGCAGGGTGGTGCTGGCCGAGCACCTGTCCCGGCCGTGGCTCTCGCCCGCGCTCCGGGTGTGCCTGGCCGAGCTGCTCGACGTGTCCGGCACGAAGCCGGGGATGGTCGGCGCCAACATGGCGACCTCTCTAGTCGCAGCCAGAGCCGTCGGCTTCGACGAGGAGCTCGGTCCGGGGGCACGCGGCTTCGACAGCGACGTCATGTTCAACCTCCGCCTGAAGTCCCAGGGCTACCGGTTGGTGGGGTCGGTCGGTCCGCCGGTGGAGCACCACCTCGACGAGTCCCGTCTCACCTACGAGTCGATGGTGGACCTCGCGGTCCGAGGCGGCAGGAGCCATGCCTACCTCTGGCACCACCAGCTCGACACGACCCTCGGGTACCTCCGCCTGCGGTGGTTGCGTGACCGGTCCCGTCTCGCGGTCGTGCGCGCTCGCAACCGGTCGGCGGGACGCCTAGGCGGTGCCGCCCGGACGATCGACGAGAGGGAGTTCTTCCTCACCAGCAACGTGGCGTTCTTCCAGAGCTTGTGGCAGATCCGCGCCCAGTGCCCCAGCTCGGCGCGCGGGACCGCACGGACGCATTCCCTCGTCGGCCTCGGAAGGCGTCTGTGAGCCGGCAGGGCCAGCGCGCCGCAGGAGCCATCCCGAAGCTCGCCTCCGGCGGCTCGGCAGCGTGCTGGTCGGGTCGCGATCCCACCGAGGATGGACCGAAGTGAGACATGTGTACTAGCCCGCTGCCACAGGATGTCCCGGGCGATGCTTCGCCTCTCGTGTCGGTGGTGATGGCGACGAACCGCAAGAGCCCTTACCTTCGGACCGCTCTCGAGTCGGTCGTGGCCCAGAGCTTCGAGGACTGGGAGGTGGTGCTGGTGTCAGACGGATGTCCGGACCCGGAGGGGCTCGAGCGGGCGGTTTCGGGGATCCCGGCGCTCCGCCTGCTGCTCCAGCCGCCTCGGGGGGTGGGCGCCGCACGCAACCTGGGTTTGGCGTCTGCGGCCGGCTCCCTCGTCACCTTCCTGGACGACGACGATCTCTGGCCACCTGACCGGCTCCGACTACAGGCGGCTGCGCTGCACGGGAGACCGGATTCCATCGGCTGCTACGGGGAATTCGTGTTCGTGGATGCCGAGGGGAGGCCGTTCGCCGACGGTTGGGCGTCGAGCGGAGAGCGGGTGGCCCGGGCAGGGGCCTTCCATGTAGGCACTCTCATGGTCCGCCGTGGTGCGCTCGAGCTCGCTGGCGGTTTCAACCCGCTGCTGGCCCTCCAGGGAGACCTGGACCTCAACCTACGCCTGGCCAGGCTGGGACCGTTGCTCCACCTGCCCGATCGCCTCCTCTCCTACCGGCGTCACGGAGAAAACATCACGAGATCGGCGGCCGCTCTCGATTACTCCCGGGCCGTCTACCGCCACCACTACCGGCTGGCACGGTTGGACGGAGCGGACGAGACCGCCACCGCAATCCTGGAGAGGGTGATGGGCCAGGAGCGCTACCACGCTGTCCGGTCCGCCCGCGCTGCGGCCAGTGCCTGGCGGGCAGGCCAGCGGCGCTCGGCTGCAGGGGAAGCCTGGCGCGCAGCGAGGTGCGCGGTGGGCTTCACCGACGCGCTGGCCCGGCAGCTCGCCGGGCGGTGACCCTGAGCGCGCCGCTCGCCCGAACCGGCGTAGGCGGGCGCCCGCTGTCTTTCGTGGTCCCGGCCCGCAGCCTTCGTATTTCGTGGTCCGAGCCGATTTGCGCGTGGATGTCCCCGGTGAGGCGGGACCCCCGACCCCGGCGTCTACACTCGGCCCCAGTGCCGGTCCCAGTCCCACGCCCGGATGCCTACTGGGCCCCGCTCCCAGCGGGCTGAGCAGGTGGCAGCACCGGCGGGCCCGGGAGGCTCGGCCAACGCCAGCCTGGCGCATCTCGTCCGCAACTTCGTCACCGGCTATGCCGGTCTGCTCTCGGGCGTGCTGCTCAGCCTGTTCCTCACGCCGATCGTCCTTCGCCACCTGGGCGCCGCCGACTACGGCCTGTGGATCCTCCTGACATCGGTCTCCGGCTACGTAGGGCTGCTCGACGCAGGCGTCAGCACTGCGGTGGTCCAGACCCTGGCCCGGAGACTGGCCACCGGTGCCCAGGACGAGGTAGCGGTGCTGCTGGCCACCGCCAGGCGCTTCTTCCTGGTCAGCTCGCTGCTGGCCGTCGCCGTGACCGGGATGGTGCTGCCCTTCGTGGGCGCATTGTTCCATCTCGGCCGCGCCGAGGACGTCGCCCGCTGGTGCCTGCTGATCGGCTCCGCGACGACTGCCGCCGGGTTCATGACGTCCGTACCCCGGGCCACCATCTACGGGTCTGGCCGCAGCTACCTGGCCACCATGGTCGTGACGGTCATCGGCGCCCTCACCCAGGGTGTGCAGATCATGGCCGTGGAGCTCGGAGGCGGCGTCCTGGTCCTCTTCATCGTCAGCGGGATCGGAGCGGCCGTCAACTGGGTCGCCCTGCTGTGGGTGGCCCGCACCCTCGAGGTGGACGGAGGTGCCCGTCGATCAGCGACCTGGTCGGAGATGCGGGCCCTGCTGCGCTTCGGCGGTCGCACCGCGTTGGTGCAGATCTCGGGCATCCTGGTCCTCTCTCTCGACGTGCTGGTCATCGGCACCATCTGCCCGATTCGCGACGTCGCTCCCTACGACCTCGGTGTCAGCACCAGCAGGTTCGTGCGCAGCGTCTCGACCGCCGCGACTGCGCAGACCCTCCCGACCTACGCCCACTTCTCGGCGCTCGGCGCCCGGGAGCGGCAGTTCGAGCTGTTCTCGCGGGGTGTGAGCATCGCCGGCTGCATCACTGCCACCCTGGTGGTGACGCTCATTGCCTTCGGCCGGGGGATCCTCCACGTCTGGCTGGGGCACGTACCACCGCAGACGTACCTGGTCGTGCTGGCCGCGAACTTGGTCTTCATGGTCCAGCTGCCCGGCAACCAGGCCTACGTCTTCTTGCTCGGCATCGGGCGTACCCGTCTCGTATCGCGGGTGGCGTTGCTCCTCGCCGTCGGCAATGTTGGGTTGAGCATCCTCTTCACCATCCTGCTCGGGCCAGTCGGACCGCTTGTCGGCAATGCTCCCCAGTACCTGGTCGTGGACTTCGTGGTCCTGCCCCTGGTGTGCTGCCGGCTGTTGCAGGTGCCGGTGGCCCGCTACGCGAAGGAGGCACTCGCTGCCCCCCTCGCGGCCTTGTTGGTCAGCGGTGCCGTCGCCGGGTTGCTGTGGCTGGTGGCAGGAGAGGTCGACAGCGCCTGGGTGCTCGCCGAAGCCGCCGCCGTGGGCGTGATCACCTCGGCGGTGTTGGTACCGGTCCTCGTCACCCGGGATCCCGTCCTCGCCGAGGTGGCTGGACGGTTGCGCCGCCGGGTGCTCCCCATGGGGGAGCTGCCGCGGTGAGAGCGCTGCTCTGGATGCCGGATGCCTGGCGCATTCCCGGGGGTCACCAGGTGCAGCTGCAGCGCACCGCCGAAGCGCTGCGCGACGTCGGCCTGACCGTCGAGGTGATGACCGGTGGGGGCGAGCGCCTGCCCGACGTCGACGTCGTGCACGGTTTCGGTCTGAATGCCGCCCAGGTGCGCAGCGCCCGCAGCCGGGGGGTGGCGACAGCGATCTCCCCGATCTACTGGTCGCGTCGGTACCGTTTCGAGCCGGGCTACGCCAATATGTCGCTGTGGCGGACGTTCGTTGGCCGCTTCCGTCGGGCGGGCGGGATCGCCAAGGCCTGCCTCCGGGGGCCTGACGCTCTCGCCGAGGTGGGCGCGAGGGCGGCGGACCTACGCCACGTCGCCGCCTACGAGGCTGCCGACGTCCTCCTCCCCAACTCCGAGAGCGAGGCCGAGGCGGTCAGGTCCGAGCTCGGGGTGTCCACGCCGGTGCACGTGGTGCCCAACGCAGTGGAGCGGGGGCTGTGCGAGCGCGCGGTCCCGTCGGTCGACTCCCGGCGCCGGGTGGTGTGTGTCGGCCGGGTCGAGCCCCACAAGAATCAGCTCGCGGTCATCCGGGCCCTGGCACCCACCGGGCTGGGCTTGGACGTGGTCGGTCCACCCCATCCCGACCACGCCGAGTACTTCCGAGAGTGTCAGCGCGCGGCGGGTGAGAGGGCGTGCGTCCATGGCGAGACGCCAACGGCAACCTTGCGAGAGCTGCAGGCGGGGGCCCGGGTCTCGGTGTTGGCCTCATGGTTCGAGACGACCGGCCTGGCTTCCCTGGAGGCCGCCGCACTCGGGGCCAACGTCGTCACCACCGACCGTGGGTTTGCATCGGACTACTTCGGCCCGCTGGCCTGGTACTGCGATCCGGCGAAGGAGGGCTCGATCCGCGCCGCGGTACTGGCCGCCTGGGGCCATCCTGGTCACCCCGGGCTGCGGGGTCTCGTGCGGGAGCGGTACACGTGGGAGAGGACTGCGCAGGAGACCGTGGTGGCTTACGAGACGGCCTTGCGGCAGCACCGCCGTCCGGGCGCCGGGTAGGGTTCGGCCAGCGCGGGCCGGAGGATGCAGAGGGCCCGCACGAAGGCGGCGCTCACTCAAGGGTCGTTGAGGTGGGTCTGCCGTGATCGCCTGCAGAGCCCTCCGGGCCGGGGATGCCGCTCCCGCTGCCGCGAGCGGCGTCGAGGCGCCGCTGGCGTAGGCCAGCGGCGTAGCCGACGAGGGTACCTGCGCCTCCGGAGGCGGCGCGGGCCACGCCGGCGGCGGCAGTCCGCGCCGCATCGGGCCCCCAGCCCAGGACCAGCTGCCCGAGGGCCCGACCGCCCCGCTTGAGCTCGCCCAGGTTCCGGTGGGCGCTGACCCCCAGGTAGCGGCGAAGCTGCGGGCTGGTCGGCCCGACGGTGCGGGACAGGAGCACCACGTGGTTGCGGTGGGCGTAGTAGTCGTAGCGCACGTCGAACCGCTTTCCCCTGGGGTAGGGCGCGGCTACGTGCAGCACCCGTGCCGCAGGGTTGTAGACCAATCGCCATCCGGCTCCCCTGACCCGAAACGCCAGGTCCGTCTCCTCCCTCAGGCAAGTTCCCGGGTAGCCGTCACGGATGCCGCCGAGTCGTACCAGGATGTCCCGGCGGAACGACATGTTGGCGCCGAGCACGTGGTCGACGTCGACGAGGTGGCCGGGGTCGGCGGCGAAGTTGCCAGTAAGCGTGCCGTCCCTCCGGAACACGCCGATCTCGTCGGTCCCACGGCGCTCTTCGTCCTCCACACCGTTGCTGGCACGGCCTCCTACGCCGCCCACGGTGGGGTCGGAGTAGGTCTCCAGGTGGCGCTCCAGCCAGTCGGGGTCGGCATAGGCGTCATCGTCGACAAAGGCGACGACGTCACCGCTGGCCTGGCTCAGGCCCAGGTTGCGGGACATGCCGGTTCGTCCTGCACCGAAGGGGTTGCGCAGGTAGCGCACGTCGGGGAACCGCTGTTGGACGAGCCGGTAGGTGGCGTCGTCGGGCGAGGCATCCACCACTATGGTCTCGACCGGGGCGATGGACTGGCGGGCCAAGTGGGCGAGGCAGGCCCCCAGGTAGGATGGCCGGCTGAGAGTCGGGATGATCACCGAGGCGCGGCGTGGGGCGTCCTCCACGCCGGTGGTTTCTAGCAGGTCACCGCTCTCTCGGTTCCCGCTCAGCGTGCTGTCCGGCGCCACAGCTCGGCGTGGGCCGCCGCCGAGACGTCCCAGCTGTAGTCGGAGGCCCGGGCTCGACCTCTCTCTGCCAGCTCTGCGGCGGCTGTCGGACTGCGGAGCAGATCGACCAGACCAAGGGCCAGGCTCCCTGGCGTCGGTTCTACCAACAGGGCCGAGTCGCCGCAGACCTCAGGGAGCGACGAGCGCCGTGCGGCGACCACGGGCGCGCCCGCAGCCATGGCCTCGACCGCCGGCAGACCGAAGCCCTCGTAGACGGAGGGCACCACCACCGCGGCCGCCGACGCCATCAGGCGGGTCCGCAGCTCCGGTGACACCCGGCCGGTCAGGACCGTGCCGGCCAGCGGTGCGAACAGCGCGGTGCGGCGACGGTCGGCCGGTCCGACGAGCACCAGAGCCGTCTCCGGGCAGGCGGAGCGGACCTCCTCCCACGCAGTCGCCAGAGAGGACAGGTTCTTGCGGAGCCCGCAGCCGCCCACGTGGAGGACGAACGGCCGTCGGACGCCCACAGCGGCCAGCTCTCGGTCTCCGAGCTGCCGGGCCGAGAAGCACTCGGGAGCGACGCCGTTGGGGATGACGACGGGATCCCGGACGCCGAGGAGCTGGGCGAGCTCCCCGGCGGTGAACTGGGATGGGCAGACCACGGCTCGGGCTCGCTGTACCTCGGCTACCGCCGCCAACGGTGGTACCGCCTCGTCGGGGAACCGCCAGGAGACGGCGTCGTGCACCGTGACGACCTCGGCGCCCGGTGCAGGCGGCACGCGCAGGTCCAGGCGGTGGACCAGGCCCCGGCGTGGGTACAAGGCGGCGCCGGCCATTCGCCGGACAGCGGCACCGGAGGTCGTGAGCACCCGGGCCGGCATGCGGGCGGTGCCGGGCAGCGGTGAGCGCATCGAACGGATCACCGCTCGTCGCACGGTCCAGCCCTCCCCGAGGGTGCTAGCGGCCCGGGCAGCGAGCTGGTCCTCGTAGGCCTGCTGGCCCATCGGCTCTGGGACACCGAGGCCGGCCAGGGTCAGGCAGTTCACCTCGTCACCAGCTGCACCGTTCCGAAGGCTGACCACGGATCGGCGATCGTCGATCAGCTCGTAGTCCCTCTCACGCACGCCCATCATCTTGCCTCCCGCCTCATGGCTTACTCAGCGGCCGAAGTGGTAGACCAGCCCGCCGGCGCCGACGAGCGAGTAGCCGCGGCCGTCGGGGGTGGCGGCGATGGCGACTATCGGCTTGGGTAGGTGGACTCGGGCGGTG
>JAJZWW010000081.1 GCA_021846485.1 Actinomycetes bacterium | reverse complement strand
ATGGAGGTGGAGGGGGTCGCCTCGCTCTCCCAGGCGCTGCGGGACCTGCGGGCGATCGGGGGGCGCGTGCCGAAGGCCTGAGCGCAGCGTCCCGGTACCGAGGAGTTCCCTCTCAGTAGGTCGGCATGCGGGTATGCGCCTTGCGGGGAGCCCACGCACCTACCCTGTCCGGCATGGCAGCGACTGGCCGTCCCAGCTTCGGCACCACCCGGAAGGGGTTCGACCGAGGCGAGGTCCTCGCGTACCTCGCCGGCCTGGAGGTGCAGCTCCAGGAGCTGCGATCCTACGCCGACGACCTGCGGGAGGCCAACGCCTCCCTGCAGCGCCGGGTTGCCGAGCTCACCGAGCAGCTGGAGGCAGCCCCGCGGCTGGCCGCGGGAGGCGCCGACGAGACGGCGATCGCCGCGGCGGTCGGTGAGGAGATGGCCAACGTCATCCGCACCGCCCGCAACGTAGCGGAGGACCTCCGGGCGAAGGCGACCAAGGATGCCGAGCAGATCCTGACCAGCGCCCGCACCGAGGCCGACGACACCACGAGGCGGGCCCGCTCCGAAGCCGAGGAGATCCTCGCAGGAGCCCGGGCCGACGCCGCCCAGGACCTCGAGTCGTCCCGTGGGGAAGCGGCGCGGACCATCGAGCAGGCCAAGGCGGAGGCCGACCGATTGGTGCAGGTGGCCCACGCCGAGGCGGAGCGCACCCGCGAGGAGGCCGCCCAGCTCTACGCCGCCCGCATCGAGGAGGCCAACCGAAAGATGGGGGAGGCGACCGCCGACGCCGAGCGTCACGCCGCCGAGATCAAGGCCAGGGCGACCGTCGAGGTCGAGGCGGTGCTCGCCCAGGCGTCGGCCGAGGCCGCGACCATCCGGGGGGAGGTCGACCGGGAGCGGCGGGTCTCCCTGGAGCAGGCGCAGGCCGCGAGAGAGCGGATCCTCGCCGACCTGGCTCGCCGCCGCCGGGTGGCCACCGTGCAGATCGAGCAGCTCCGGGCCGGGAGGGAACGGCTCATGGCGTCCTACAGCCTGGTGCGTCGCACCTTGGAGGAGGTCTCCGAGGAGTTCCGACGGGCAGACGCGGAGGCCCGGGCCGCGGCAGAGGAGGTCGGTCGCCGGCTGGCTGCGACGGAAGACGATGGAGGCGGCCTCGACCCCGAGCACGTAGCCGGCTCGGCGGCTGTCCCCACTGGCGACCCCGACCCAGGCCCTGGTACGGGCCCGGGGCCCGCTCCCGAGGGGGCCGGGCCGGGTGAGGCCACGTCCGACCCCGTGGAGACCCCGGAGGCGCTGGCGGCGGAGGCGACTGCCGCGGAGGCACCGGCGGCGAGCGCCGAGGCTCTCCCGGGAACCCGCCCGGAGGGTGCTGGCGGACCGGAGGACGGGGAGGCTCCCGACGGTGGGAGCCCCTCCCCGCTCCGGAGCCCCTGGCCCTACGGAGGGGCGTCACCCTCGTCGCCTCCTGGTTGGCACGGAGTCGCCGGCGCGCCGGCGCCGAGCGTCCAGCCCCGCTCCGCGCTGCGCGTCGACCGGCCCGACGCCCCGGGGACGACCGGCCGACCGGACGTCGTGGATGTGACCGATGGTGGAGTGGTGGGGCTCGCCGGCGGCCACCTCGTGGTCGACCTCCGCTCGGCGCGCCCGGGGCGGCCCGGCGGGTCGGGCGAGCTCAGCCTGGGGGGCGGGGGATCCTCGATCGCGCTCCTGGTCGCCGGCGACGAGGGCGACGCTTCGGCCGGGATGGGCTGCCCGCCAGCGGCCGGTGAGCTCTCGGGCGGCTCGGCCGGAGAGCAGGACAGCGCGCCCGGCGCCTCCGAGCACCCAGGGCTCGACGGCCGGACCCCGGTAAGCTCGACGCCGGCAGCTGGGGGATCGACCCCGGGTGACGCGGTCACCGGCCTGTTCGAGCGCATCCGCGCCGGCCGCGCACGGGCGGTCCAGCAGGCCCGGCGGACCCTCGCCCCACAGAGCGGGATCGACGGCGACCGCCCCGGTAGCTCCGAGTCGGCCGGCGCTCCGGGGGGCGGCGCCCCGGACGGGACCGACGGCGACCGCCCCGGCGGCTCCGAGTCGGCCGGCGCTCCGGGCAGTAGCCCGGAGACTGAGAGCGGCGAGGACCATGGGGCCCGCGGCGACGACGCGGCACGCCTCGACCGGCGGGACGACGCCCTGCGGGCTGCCGGGCGAGACCTGACCCGGCGGCTCAAGCGGGAGCTGCAGGACGAGCAGAGCGAACTGCTCGACCGCCTGCGCAGCCTGGGCGGGCGTGGTGACGCCGGGGACCTGCTCCCCCCCGTCGACGCCCAGCGGCGCCGTTACGCCGTGCTGTCCTCCTCCTTCTTGGGCAGGGCGGGCGGGATCGGGGCGGCCGGGGCGGCGGGGGAGGGGGAGGGGGCTGCCGGGATGGCGCGGGGGCTGGCCGCAGCGGCCCCCGGCGCCGCTCCCGATGTCGGCGGGCTGTCCGACGAGCTGGCCGAGGCGCTCGTCGTCCCGCTGCGCCGCCGGGTGGAGGGGTTGGTTGCCGAGCTCGGCGATGCCGAGGATCGCGAGGCCCTGGTCGAGGCGATCAGCACCGCCTATCGGGAGGTCAAGACCAACCGCATCGAGGCGTTGGCCCTGGACCGCCTCTACGCTGCCCATGCCCTCGGCTGGTGGCGGGCCGTACCGGCGGCCACGCCGCTCCGCTGGATCGCCTGCGACGCGGACGGCGCTTGCGCCGACTGTGACGACAACACCTTGGCGGGGGCGGTGGGGAAGGGGGATCCCTTCCCCACCGGGCAGCTGCTGCCGCCCGCGCACGAGGGGTGCCGTTGCCTCCTCGCCCGGGTGGACACGGCCCGGGACGGCGGGCCGTCCGGGGGGCACGACAACAGCGCGGGGCACCCCCGCCGGTAGGCTCCCCGCCGACATGCGCAGTCCTGCCGAGATCCCGCGCCGCGCGCCGCGCACCTCGCGCCGCTTCCGCATCGGCGTGCTCGTGGCGATCGTGGCGGTGATCGTCGTGCTGAGCTCCGCCCGTGGCCTGGCACGCTTCTACACCAGCTACCTGTGGTTCGAGGAGGTGCACTTCACCTCGGTCTTCCGGGGGGTGCTGCTCACCAAGGTCGTGCTGGCGGTGGTTTTCTGCGCGCTGTTCTTCGTGCTCATGTGGGCGAGCCTGTTCCTCGCCGACCGCTTTGCCCCGCCGGTGCTGCCTGCCGGCCAGGGCGACGAGCTGGTGGAGCGCTACCGGGACGTGGTGTACCCGCACGGGCGGGTCGTGCGCATCGTCACCGCAGTGGTGTTCGCCCTCTTCGCCGGCATCGGGGCCAACGCCCAGTGGAACAACTGGGACCTGTTCCGCTACGGCGTCCCGTTCTCGACGAGCGACCCGCAGTTCCACCGCAACGTCGGCTTCTACGTGTTCAAGCTGCCGTTCATCGAGTTCCTCCTCGGCTGGGCGTTCGGTGCGGTGGTCGTGCTGGCGCTCGTGAGCGCCGTCGCCCAGTACTTGAACGGCGGCATCCGCTTCCAGGGTCCCGGGCCCCGGGTCACTCCCGCGGTCAAGGTGCACCTATCGGTGCTGCTCGGCATCCTCGCGGTCATCCAGGCGTTCGGGTACTACTACGACCGCCTCCGCCTGGTGCTGTCGCGGGCCCATGTCGTCGACGGCGCCACGGCAACCAGCATCCACGCCAACCTCCCCGCCTACGACCTGCTGATCGGCATCGGGGTCATCGCCGCCGCCTTGTTCCTGCTCAACATCCGGTTCCGGGGGTGGACCCTGCCGGTCACTGCGGTCGTGGTCTGGGCGGTCGTGTGGATCGTGGCGGGCCACATCTACCCTGCGCTCTACCAGGCGGTCCGGGTCAACCCCGCGGAGCTGACCCAGGAGCAGCGCTACATCGCCCGCAACATCGCCATGACCCGGCAGGCCTACGGGCTCGACCACGTCCGGGTGGTGAGCAAGAGCTTCGACGCCTCGCAGGTCGTCCAGCCGTCCGCGGTCCAAGGCGACAGCCCCCAGGCCCGGGCCAACCGCCAGACCCTCGCCAACGTCCAGGTGGCCGACCCGAAGATCCTCTCCGCCACCTTCGACAGCCTGCAGTCGCTGCGATCCTTCTACAGCCTCGGCAACCTGAGCGTCGACCGCTACCGGCTGGACCTCGGGGGCAAGGAGACCACCAAGGAGACCCTGCTCGGGGTGCGGGAGCTCAACGGCCAGGTCCCGGGTGGGTTCATCACCTCCCACCTGCAGTACACCCACGGGTACGGGGCTGCGGTGTCCCTCGCCACCCAGCAGGGCTTCTCCTCCACCGGCTACCCCGACTTCACCCTGCAGAACGTCCCGCCCCAGGGCGTGCCGACGCTGAGCGGCAAGGGGGCACAAGTCTACTACGGGCGGGGCGGTAACGCCAACGGCTTCGTCGTGGTCGACACCAAGCAGGCGGAGCTCGACTACGAGGACAATGCCGGCAACGAGACCACCAACCACTACGCCGGCAGCGGCGGGGTCCGCATCGACAGCTTCTTGCGCCGGGCGGCGTTCGCCTTGAGCTTCGACAACCTCGACCTGCTGCTGTCGGGGCAGATCACCGGCCACAGCCGGATCCTCTACAACCGCCAGCTGATGACCCGGGTGGAGAAGGCGGCCCCGTTCCTGCGCTTCGGGGCCCATCCCTACGCAGCCGTCGTCAACGGGCAGATCTACTGGATCGTCAACGGGTACACCACCTCCGACAACTACCCGTACTCCCAGCAGGCCGACACCTCCAGGCTGGCTGCGGGGTCGGGGCTCTCGGGCAGCTTCAACTACGTCCGCAACTCGGTGAAGGTCGTGGTCAACGCCTACAGCGGCAAGATGCACTTCTTCGTGGTCCACCCGAGCGACCCGATGATCCAGACCTACGAACGGGTGTTCCCCGGCCTGTTCACCCCAGGTTCCCAGGCCAACAGCGTGATCCCGGGGATCACCGCCCACTTCCGCTACCCCGTCGACCTGTTCACCGTCCAGACCAACATGTGGGGGCGTTACCACCTGACCAACCCGGCAGCGTTCTACACCCAGGCCAATGCCTGGAACATCGCCCAGGACCCCGGCTCGGGGCACCCCAACACCCCGACGCGCACGACCAGCCAGACCGCCACCGGGCAGGTGGTCCTGCAGGTGAAGCTGTTCAAGCCGGAGTACGAGCTGGCCGCCCTGCCCGGCCAGACCCAGCAGCACTTCGTTTTGGTGCAGCCTTTCGTACCGGTCTCCGCCCAGGCGAAGAGCCAGAACCTGACCGGGGTCATGTACGCCTCGTCGAGCCAGAGCAACTACGGCCAGCTCAGCCTCTACGAGACGCCGTCCAACCAGGTGATCAACGGCCCGAGGCTCGTGGCCCAGGACATCAACTCCAACACCCAGATCTCCTACGAGCTGACCCTGCTCAACCAGCAGGGGTCGTCGGTCGAGCTGGGCAGCGTCGTGACCGTCCCGATAGGCAACACCTTGCTGTACGTGCAACCGGTGTACGTGTCCTCGGTGACCAACCCGGTCCCCGAGCTCAAGGACGTCATCGTCGTCTACGACAACGTCGCCTACCACTCCGGCAACGCCTCGCTCGACGCCGCGCTCTGCTCGATCACCAACCCAGGCGGCTCGCGGCCGTTCGCCTCCTATTGCAACACCTCGGCCGCCCAGCGCCCGACCACCAAGGTGCCGGGGGCGACGTCGGGCAGCGGGTCGGGGTCGACGACGACCACCACCACGCCGTCGAGCTCCTCGACGACGAACCCGCCGACGACCGGGGTGACCGCGCCGACCGGGAGCGTCTCGGTGCTGCTGGCCGACGCCCAGAGGGCCTTCCGGGAGGCCGACGCAGCGCTGGCCGCTGGGAACCTCGGCCGCTACCAGACCGACGTGCAGCAGGCGCAGGCCGACGTAGCCGCCGCCGAGCGGGAGGCCGGGGGTCGCTCGACCAGATCGACCACCACCGTGCCCGGGAAGACGACCACCACGACCGGGTCGGGCTGAGCAGCTGTCGCAAAAACCCGCGTGGAGGCGGTCACCACCTCCAGAATATAGTTTTGCGACAGCCACTGAGCAGGGCCGAGGCGGGTCGGGTCGGGCGGGCCGGTACGATCGTGGGATGGCGACACGAGCGGTCAGGCTCTTCGGGGACCCGGTCCTGCGGGCGCAGGCGGCGGAGGTCGTCGACTTCGACGCCCAGCTGCGCCAACTGGTGGCCGACCTCCACGACACCCTCTACGACCAGGACGGCGCCGGGCTGGCGGCCACCCAGGTCGGGGTGCTCCAACGGGTGTTCGTGTGGCACACCGAGGACGGCGAGGAGGGGCACCTGGTCAACCCGGTCCTCGACTTCCCCGACGAGGAGTACCAGGACGGCCCGGAGGGATGCCTGTCGATCCCCGGGCTGTACTTCGACACCAAGCGCCGGCTCCACACCGTCGCCAAGGGTTACGACGTGCACGGCCGGCCGCTGCAGGTGGTGGGCGACGGGCGCATGGCGCGGGTGCTCCAGCACGAGACCGACCACCTGGACGGGGTGCTGTTCATCGACCGCCTGGACCCCGACGCCTCGAAGGAGGCCAAGCGGGCGATCCGGGAGGCGGACTGGGCCCAGCCGGCGGCGGTCCGGGTCAGCCCCCACGCGGTGCGGGGCGTGCTCAGCTGACGGGGTAGCCGGGAGGACCCAGCAGCCGGCCGTGCCCCGCACGCCCCGGGCGCGGCGGACGAGGGCCGTGGTGCCACCGGGGATGCCGGGCCGGCGCCGGCACGCGGCTTGGGCGGGGCCGGGCCCGCCGGCTCGTAGGGTGGTCCCGATGCGCCTCGACCCGAGAAGCGACGAGAGCCCGGTCGTGGTAGTGGCCAACCGGCTTCCGGTCGACCGGGTCCCCGCCGAGGACGGTGGCGGCGAGGGGGAGTGGCGGCAGAGCCCCGGGGGGCTGGTCGCCGCGCTCGAACCGGTGGTGCGCTCGTCGGGCGGCACGTGGGTCGGGTGGCCCGGGGCTCCCGGCGTCGAGCTGGAGCCGTTCGAGGCCCGCGGGCTGCACGTCGTGCCGGTCGTCCTGTCGGCCGAGGAGGTCGCCGACTACTACGAGGGGTTCGCCAACGGCACGCTCTGGCCGCTCTACCACGACGTGACCGGCGAGCCGGTCTTCGAGCGCCGCTGGTGGGACGCCTACCGGAGGGTCAACCGGCGCTTCGCCGACGCCGCAGACGCGGCTTGCGCCAGGGGGGCGACGGTGTGGGTGCAGGACTACCAGCTGCAGCTCGTCCCGGCCATGCTGAGGCAGCGCCGGCCCGACCTGCGCATCGGTTTCTTCGACCACATCCCGTTCCCCGGCTGGGAGATCTACTCCCGCCTGCCGTGGAGGCGGGAGGTCGTCGAGGGGCTGCTCGGAGCGGACCTGGTCGGCTTCCAGCGCGGCGCCGACGCAGCCAACTTCCTGCGGGCGGCCCGCAGCACCAGCGGGGTCGTGACCCGCGGGTCGGTGATCGAGTGCGCGGACGGCCGCCAGCTCCGCGCGGCCTCCTTTCCCATCTCCGTCGACGCCGTCACCCTGGACGAGCTCGCCCGGCGGCCCGAGACCCGGCGGAGGGCGGCCGAGCTGCGCGCCGAGCTCGGCGACCCCGAGACGGTCGTCCTCGGGGTGGACCGCCTCGACTACACCAAGGGCATCCTCCAGCGCCTCCGGGCGTACGGGGAGCTGCTCGACGCTGGCCAGCTCGCCCCTCCGGCGACCGTGCTGGTGCAGGTGGCCAGCCCCAGCCGGGAGCGGGTCGAGGAGTACCAGCGGCTGCGCAACGAGGTGGAGGTGACCGTCGGGCGGATAAACGGCGACCACAGCGCCCTCGGCCGCCCCGCGGTGCACTACCTGCACAAGACCTTTCCGAAAGAGGAGATGGCCGCCTTGTACCTGGCTGCGGACGTGGCCCTGGTCACCCCGCTGCGAGACGGGATGAACTTGGTGGCCAAGGAGTACGTCGCCTGCCGTCACGACGAGCGGGGCGTGCTCGTGCTCTCGGAGTTCGCCGGCGCGGCCGACGAGCTTCGCCAGGCGATCCTCGTGAACCCCTGGGACGTGGACGGCATGGAGGAGGCGATCCTCCGAGCGGTGAGCCTGCGGCCGGCGGAGGCAGCCCGGCGGATGCGGGCGATGCGCCGGCGGGTCTCGGAGTTCGACGTGCACCACTGGGCCAACGCCTTCCTCGGGGCGCTGGCGATGGTGGCCGAGGCGCGCGAGGCCCAACGGAGAGGAGGGGAAAGACCCCCCGGCTTCTCGCCGGGACGGGCGCTGGGGAGGCCCGCCGGCGGGAGGTGATGGCACCACCCCGGGCGGCCACCTCGGGCGGGCCGGGTCCGGCGGGCTCGGCGCTGTGGCCGGGGTGGGCTGGCTAGGGTTCCCGCCATCCGACCTCGGAGGAGGCCCGATGGGCGAACCGGAGACCACCACCTTCGTCGACCCCGGCGGGGTCCGCGTCCACCTGTACCGCTGGTCGCCCCCCGGGCGGCCGCGGGCGTTGGTGCACCTGGCCCACGGGATGGGCGAGCACGCCCGCCGCTACGACCGGGTGGCCGCGGCCCTGGTTGCCGCGGGGTTCGAGGTGTGGGCCGACGACCACCGGGCCTCCGGGCGGACCGGTGCCGAGGGACCGGGTCTGGGGGAGCTCGGCCCCGGGGGGATGCAGGGGGCGGTGGAGTCGCTCCACGCGGCAGTCGCCGAGGTAGCCGCCTCTCGATCCGGCCTCCCCGTGCACCTGGTCGGCCACAGCTGGGGGTCGTTCATGGCGCAGCGCATAGCCGAACGATGGGGGGAGGAGCTGGCTGGGCTGGTCTTGTCCGGCTCGACCCTGCTCGCCGTGCCCTACCTCCCCGCAGGCGACCCCAACGAGCGCTTCGAGCCGGCGACGACCCCGTACGACTGGCTGAGCCGGGACCCGGCCGAGGTGGGCCGCTACATCGAGGACCCGTGGTGCGGCTTCGACGTCGCCTTCGACGTCGCCGAGCTGGCCCACCTGGCGGTGCCTCCCGCCGACAGCGTTCCCCCGGACCTGCCCATCCTGGTGATCAACGGCACCGAGGACGCCATCGGGGGGTTCAACGGGGGCGGGGCGGCTCTGGCGGCCGCCTACCGGGAGCTCGGCGTGGCTGACGTGACCTACGTCGGCTACCGCGGCGGGCGCCACGAGCTGTTCAACGAGATCAACCGCGACGAGGTCCTCGCCGACCTCGTCGCCTGGCTGGACGACCACTCTCCCTCTTCGTAGCTCCGGCCGGCGGTCCCCAGAGCGACCCGGCTCCCGGCTTGCAGGACACCGGCCCTGGGCTGGTACACTGAGTAGTCCGCCGCGGGGTGGAGCAGTCTGGTAGCTCGTCGGGCTCATAACCCGAAGGTCGCTGGTTCAAATCCAGCCCCCGCCACCAAGTAGGGGCGTTTGTCGCGCCCTTCTGCGTATGCACAGGCCGCTGACCAGCATGTTTTGGTCGGCGGCTTCTGTGTTTATGGGGACAGTTTGTGGGGACCTACTCAGCCCTTGCGTATGCAGCCTATGCAGGGTGGCGCGAGCGCGAGCGGCCCGTACGCTGCGGTTTCGCGTTCGAGGTTGGGGTGGTGCGGAGCGTTGCATAGGCACGCCCAGTGCATGCCTATGCAGTTGCCCTACTCAACGCCGCGCCTGGGCGGTGGCGACCCTCCTCAAGGTGCGCGGTGGGGACGTGCTGGCCCTGAGGCCGCACGTCGCGGCGTCTTCGGCTTGCCGGAGCTCGGGGGAGAGGACGCGGGGCGGTCCCCGAGCGCAGCCAGCAGCGTCGTGACGGCTGGGCGCCGTGCTTCACCGACGCGGGTGCACGCGAACCAGGGTTCTTCTTCGACAAGGTCCGCGACGGCGAATGGCTCGACGACCCGTCCTTCGGCGAGTGGCTCGTTGCAGACGAAGGTCGGCAGCAGGCTTACCCCGATTCCGAGCTCGACAGCTCTGAGCACGGCCCTGAGGTCGGGCGCGACCAACTGAGAGCGTGCGGAGAACGGTCGTTCGAGCACCGTCTGCCAGAAACGGCGGGTGATCGGGAGCTCCAAGCTGTACGACGCCCACGGTTGACCGGGAAGCCAATCGGCAAGCTGGCGGAGCGTCTGCAACGGTGGGGTCGGGGCCGCCTGGGGGGCGGCGACGAGGGTGAAGCGCTTCGTCCCAATGGGGGCGGAGCGCAGCGAGCGCCGAGACGGGGTGGTGCTCGTGACGGCGAGATCGATCTCGCCGTGGTCCAGCAGGGCGAGCAGGTCCACGTCGCTCCCGAAGACCGCGGTGACGGCGACGCCGCAGTTCGTCAGGCGTGGGAGCACCTCGGCGCTGAAGTACTCGGGGCTGGAGCCAAAGCGCACTGGGGGATCGGGGGGCGAGGTTGCTCCTCCCCGAAGACCCCCGATGACGGCCTCGAGCGCATCGAGTGGCTCGGTCACCTCGGCGTAGAGCTCGCGCGCTCGCTGGGTCGGAACGACGCCGTTCGGTCCGCGGACGAACAGTCGAGTGCCGATCGCCCGCTCCAGTGCGGCCAGGTGTTGGCTCGCTGCGGGCTGGCTGATGCC
>JAJZWW010000080.1 GCA_021846485.1 Actinomycetes bacterium | reverse complement strand
AGGCCTGAGCGGATCCATCTCATCTCGCCGACAAGCGGCACTTCCGCAGCGGTCCCCGCTTGTTCAGTGAATGCGACACGCCCCTCGCCGTCACCGAACTGACCGCCACCCATGTGTAAAACCTTGCGACTTCCGGCCCCCGATCTGACAGCTTACGGCCGTGGGATGTCTAGCTAGCAGTCCCCCCGGCCCAGTGCGGTATCGCCCGGCCAGATCGGCTGGAGGACGTGCCACTGGGTCGGCGCGGCCCGGACGAGGACCTCCATCTCGCGGGCGAGTAGCTGGGTGCCGGCGATGACGTCGTCACGGAACCGACCTCGCCGGCTCAGGGGTAACGGTCGGCGCACGACCGCCCGGTGCCCGGGGGTCCCTTTCTGGAAGTACACGGCCGCCGGGACCAGGGGAGCGCCGGTACGCAGTGCGAGCACCACTGGCCCGACGGGCAGCCGGGCAGGAGCTCCGAAGAAGTCGACCTCTACGGCGGCCACGCCTGGGACCACACGGTCCGACAGCAGGCACAGAACCCGGTTGGAGGAGAGGGCAGCTACCGAGGACACCAGCGCGTTGGAGCCCACCGGGATCACCTCCATGCCGAGGCGGCGTCTCAACCCAGCAAACCAGTCCAGCACCTCGGGGGGCTCCAACGCCTCGACCACCACGCTCGTGGCGTAACCGTTGGCGACCAGGTACCGCCCGCCCCACTCCCAACCCCCCAGGTGGGGCAAGGCGAGCAGGACTCCCCGGCCGCCACCGAGCGCGGCGTCGATCACCTCCAGGCCCCGGATCTCCAGGTCGGCGAGCACTGCCGGAGCCGCAACGCCAGGCAGCCTCAGGCTCTCGGCCCAGTACCGGCCATAGGACGCGAGTGCCTCGGCAGCGAGCGCCTCCAACTCCCCGGACCCCACCCCGGGACCGCACACCCTGCGCAGGTGGGACACCACCGCGGCGCGCCGGGACGCGAGGGCCGTCGCCCCGGGGAGTGGCACCGGCCAGGGAAGCCGACCGGCCACCCGCCACGTCGTTTCGACTGCCAGCCGACCGAGAGGGGCGGGCACCGCCCTCGACACCGTCGCCCCGACCTTCAGGGTGAGCAGCGCCGACCCGAGGCGGTGCCGAGCACTTCGCGCCCGGTTCCCGGGGAGCTCGCGGTCTGTACCGGAAGGCTTCACACTCCACGACCGAGGTGAGGCCTGGTGAGAAGTCCAGCAGGCGAGCTCCTCAGGACCCGCAGATGACCGCCTCCATGCGGGTTCTGCGACAACTTCTCGGCTGAAGATCGGCTCGACAGCTGCCGCACTCAGGGCCGACGGCTGCCACGCCAGCGGCCGACGCCGAAGGCCGCTTCGTCGCCGCCTCGGTCCCGGCGGCTCTGGCGCTCGAGGCGGCGCTCCCGCCACCGGGAAGCTGCACCGTTCCGGTAGCTCGCCGGGGTGTACCGACGGCGAGCCGCGTCGGACCGCCTCTCGCTGGCCTCGAGCCAGGCCCGCCGAGGGCGGCTCGTGAGCTGCGCACGGCGCCTGGCCGGGGCAGGCACGTCGACGCTCGCCTGGCGCCACACCCGGGCAAAACGTTGCGCAGCGGTGACGCCAGTCAGGGCCAACATCACCCAAAGCAGCGGCACGAGCACCAGAGGGAAGGCCAGCCCGGCGCAGAGCACCACCACGCGCTCCGCTCGCTCCATCAGGCCTCCCTTGGCGTCGAAGCCGAGCGACTCGGCCTTCGCCCGCTGGTAGGAGATCAGCAGCGAGGCGCCGAGAACGGCCAGCGGGAGCGCGAACGCATGGCCTCCGTAGCGGTCTTGCAGGTACCACGCAACTCCGCCGAGGACCAGGGTGTCGCTCACCCGGTCGCTCACCGAGTCGAAGAACGCTCCCCGGACCGTCGCCCGCCCAGCGGCCTTGGCCAGGGCTCCGTCGAGCAGGTCGGGGACCGCCGAACAGACCAGCAGACCGAGGCCGAGGAGCAGCCGGCCGGTGGCCACCGCCAGGGCCGTCGGGACGGCGAGGAACAGGCCGGTGGCAGTGAGCAGATCAGGGGAGATCCCGGTGAGCACCAGGGCCGCGCCGAAAGGACGGACACAGCGGTCCACCCCCCCGCGGAATCGGCCGTCGAGCACGCTGGTTCAGCTCCTCCATCCCGCTGCACCTGCAACCGGGTTCCTCCAATCTACCACCGGGGCCCCCGGCGACCCTGCCCCACCAGCCGGCGACCCTGCCCCACCACATCGCCCGCCGTGAGGGCGCTGCCCAGCGAGGGGTATGACTAGGAGCTGCCCGCCCAACCCGCCGGGCGCAGGTCGCGTGGCCAGGCTGCCCGCAACTTGGCGGCAGACACGTCGAGCGCCTCGGGCAGGACCCGCAGACCGGCGACTGCGGTGGTGAAGTTGGTGTCGCCCACCCAGCGAGGCAGGGCGTGGACGTGGAGGTGGTCGGGAACGCCCGCCCCCGCGGCCCGCCCCAGGTTGGCCCCGAGGTTGATGCCCTCCGGCCTGTAGGCCGTCTCGATGGCCCGAAGCGCCAGGCCGATGCCCTCCCAGATGGCAGCGGACTCCCCGGCGCTCAGCTCGTCGAGGCGACGGGCGTGGCGCACGGGCATCACCATCAGGTGGCCGCTGGTGTACGGGTAGGCGTTGAGCAGGGCTACGGCGGTCCCGTCGGGGTGGCGCCAGAGGACGTGGGTGACCACGTCCGGCTCGCCGCTGGCCAGGATCCGGCAAAAGACGCACCGGTTCGTGGCGCCGGCGGCGTTCGTGGCGCCGGCGGCGTTCGTGGCGCCGGCCTGCGTGGCCTCTTCTTCGTCGCCGTCCCCGGCCGCTCCGCCGACACCCGACCGACCGCTGGCGCCCGACCCCCCACCCCCGGCGCCCTCTCCTTCGGCCGCCTGGGCATCAGCGCCCGTGGCTCCCTCGATGTACGCCGACCGCCAACCCGCCCAGAGGTGGTCGAGACGGCTCACGCGCCCACCGTTGTCAGCCGGTCGGCGACTTCGGCGCGAACCGCCTCGGCGAGCTCGGCGAGGGGTACGCCTCTCCGGACGCCCTCGGCCCCCCGGGTGTTGACCCCGACGGTACCCGCGTCGACGTCCTCGTCGCCCACGACCAGGACGTAGGGGACCTTTTCGAGCTTGCCCCGGCGGACCCGGGAGCCGAGGGTCTCCTCGGCGGTGGAGACCCCCACCCGCAACCCTTCGCCCCGCAGGCGGTCCGCGACCCGGTCGGCGTAGGCCTGGTGGTCGCTGGTGACCGGCAGGACCCGGAGCTGCTCAGGGGCCAGCCACGTGGGGAAGGCGCCGGCGTAGTGCTCGACCAGGATCCCGAAGAACCGCTCGATCGAGCCGAACAGCGCCCGGTGGATCATGAACGGACGGTGGCGTTCGTTGTCCGCCCCGACGTAGTCGATGTCGAAGCGCTGAGGCAGCTGGAAGTCGACCTGGAGAGTCGAGACCTGCCAACGCCGCCCTATGGCGTCCCTCACGTGCACGTCGATCTTCGGGGCGTAGAAGGCGCCTTCCCCCTCGGCGACCACGTACCCGACGCCGGCCTCCTCGAGCGCCGAGCGCAGGGCGTCGGTGGCTTCCTCCCACTCGGCCGGCTCGCCGACGTACTTCTCCGGTCGGGTGGCGAGCTCTGCCTCGAACTCGGTCAGCCCGAAGGCGCGCAGCAGCCGCAGCACGAAGGCGAGCAACGACGCGAGCTCGCCGGCCAGCTGGTCCCGTGCACAGAATATGTGGCTGTCGTCCTGGGTGAAGCCCCTCGCCCGCAGCAAGCCGTTGAGCACCCCCGAGCGCTCGAAGCGGTACACCGTCCCGAGCTCGAACAGCCGCAGCGGCAGCTCCCGGTACGAGCGCTGCCGGGAGCGGTAGACGAGCACGTGCATCGGACAGTTCATCGGCTTGGGGTAGTAGGTCGCTCCCTCCATCTCCATCGGCGGGTACATGCCCTCGGAGTACCAGCCGAGGTGGCCGGAGACCTCGAAGAGGGTCGACTTCGCCAGGTGCGGGGTGAAGACCATCTCGTAGCCACCGGCCTCGTGCTCCGCGCGCGAGTAGTCCTCCATCAGCTTGCGCACCAGACCACCCTTGGGATGGAACACCGGGAGCCCCCCGCCGATCTCAGGGGGGAAGTGGAACAAGTCGAGCTCGGCGCCGAGCCGCCGATGGTCGCGCTTCTCGGCCTCTTCGAGGCGGTGGAGGTGGTCCCGGAGGGCGGCCGCCGACTCCCACGCCGTCCCGTAGATCCGCTGGAGCTGCGGCCGGTGCTCGTCTCCTCGCCAGTAGGCGGCCGCCACCTTCAGCAGCTTGAAGTGGCCGAGGTGGGAGGTGGTCGGCACGTGCGGGCCCCGGCACAGGTCGACGAAGCGGGGGGTGTTACGGTAGGTCGAGACAACCCCCTCCGCGGCCCCCTCGGAGGCGTCCACCCCCGAGATGATCTCGGTCTTGTAGGGCTGGTCGGCGAAGAGTTGGAGGCCCTCGGTGACGGTGTGCTCCTCCCGGATGAACGGCTGGCCCTCGGCGACGATCGCCTGCATGCGCTCCTCGATGCGCTCCAGGTCGCCGTCGCTGAAGTGCTCCCCGCCCGGCAGGTCGAAGTCGTAGTAGAAGCCGTCCTCGATCGGCGGGCCGATCGCGTAGCGCGCTCCGGGCCACAACTGGGTCACCGCCTGGGCCATCACGTGCGCGGTGGAGTGCCGCAGGACCCGACGTCCCGCGTCGCTTCCCGCAGTGACCACCTCGACGGTGGCCCGATCGGGCAGCGGGCAGGTGAGGTCCGCATCGACCCCGTCGACGACCACCGCCACCGCGGCCTTGGCCAGACGAGGTCCGATGGACGCAGCCAGGTCGGCCCCCGTCGCCCCCGCCGTCAGCTCCCGCGTCGCGCCGTCAGGGAGGGAGATAGTGATCGTGTCGGCCATCGGGTCGAGGTTACTGAGGAGGGACTTGCCAGCTGGACTTCTCATCGGCCCCTTGGTACCCGAGCGGCAACTACTTGGACGGCCGAAGGCCGAGAACTGTGTGCTTGCACGGCCGAAGTTGGTAGCGCCGCCCAACTAGTTGCCGGAAGGGTCCTTACCGAGGAGAAACCTGCCTGCTGGACGGTTTCGCACTCGAACCCGCAGGTGGGGGCTGGTGAAGACGTCCAGCAGGCAAGTCCTTGTCAGTACCTCGGGTCCGAGCACGAGCAGTCCGGTCCGGGTCTCCCGACCTACCCGACTTCCACCCCGAGGAGGACAGCGCCCTCGGACACCCCGTCGCCGGCGGCGGCCGCCCGGTCGATCGCCGCCAGGGCTGCGGGGGTGTCCAAGTCGTCGTCGAGCGCGGCGCGCACCTCGTCGAGCGCGGCTGCGCCGGCGCCGGCGCGCCGCCAGGCCGCCAGGCGCTCGGCGGCCGCCGGCATCAGGCCGTCCTGCCACTCCCAGCTGTCCCGGTAGCGGTGATCGAGCACCGCGAGGCGGATGGCGGCCGGGTCCCACTCCTTGCGGAGGTCGTGGACGAACACCAGGTTGCCGAGGGACTTGGACATCTTGGTGCCGCCGAGGCGCACCATGCCCTGGTGCATCCAGTGGCGCACGAACTTGGATCCCGTCGCCGCCTCGGACTGCGCCGCCTCGCACTCGTGGTGGGGGAACACCAGGTCGCTGCCACCTCCGTGCAGGTCGATGGTCTCTCCCAGCTCGCGCATCGCGAGAGCAGAGCACTCGATGTGCCATCCCGGGCGCCCCGGTCCCCAGAGCGAGTCCCACGCCGGCTCGTCGGTTGCCGACGGCTGCCAGAGAACGAAGTCGAGTGGGTCGTGCTTGTGGGGGTCGTCAGGCCGGCCGCCGTGCTCGGCGGCGAGGCGCAGCATCGTGGCCCGGTCGTAGTGGCTCAGCTGGCCGAAGCGCTCGAAGCTCGACACCTCGAAATAGACTGCCCCTCCCGCCTGGTAGGCATGGCCGGAGTCGAGGACCATGCCCACGAACCCGAGGATGTCGGGGATCGCGGAAGTGGCGCGCGGCTCGGACCAGCACGCGAGGAGCCCCAGGGCGGCCATGTTGTCGTCGAAGCGGGCGGTCTCCTCGGCTGCCAGGTCCAGGTAGTGCACTCCCAGCCCCCGGGCCTTGCGGAGGATGTCGTCGTCGACGTCGGTGATGTTGCGCACGCAGCGGGTCTCGTGACCCCGGTCCCGCAGCCGGCGTTGCAGCACGTCGTAGGTGAGGTAGGTGGCGGCGTGGCCGAGGTGGGCGGCGTCGTAGGGGGTTATGCCGCAGGTGTACATGGTGACCACCGGGCCCGGCTCGAAGGCGACGACGGCCCGGCGGGCGGTGTCGTACAGCCGCATCGCGTCAGCCATGCTCGACCCCCCCGAGGCGCAGGGTCGCGTGGGCCTTGTAGCGGACGTTGATACCGACCAGGGTGGCGGTGAGCGCCTCGATGCCGGCGGCGTTGGCCAGGTTGCCGGCGTCGACGCCCCGCAGGCCGGGCAGCCGGTCGACGAGGGCCACCACCTCCCGGGCGTCGGCGCGACGCTCCGCCACGACCAGCACGTCGGCCTCCAAGGGGTGATCCAGGTCTGCCCAGGCTCCGGCGGGTAGGTGGTGGAAAGCCCCCGCGACGCGCGACTCAGGGAGGGCGAGGGCTACGGCCGCGCTGACCGAACCGGTGGGCGGGACGACGGGTACCACGTAGCGGCCCCATTTGGCGAGAGCATTGACCATCGAGACGACCAGCCGTCCCCGAAGGGCGTCGGACAGGTCCGCGAGGGTGCCGGGGACGCCTTCCCAGGGCATGGCGAGCACGACGACGTCGGCTTCGCAGGCCGCCCGGTTGTCGCCGGCCACCAGGTCCAGGTCCCGCCCGGGCCAGCGCTCCCGGAGCTCGCCGACGGTCGCCGCGGCGCGCTCCGCCGAGCGCGACCCGACCACGACGCGCTCCCCGATCGCTGCGTACTGCACGGCGACGGCCTGGCCGGCCGGTCCCGTGGCCCCGATCACTCCGATGCTCACCCCGCGAGACTGTCACGCGCCGGGACGGGCGGTCGACTGCGCCACTGACTACCGTCCACGAGATGGGAGCCGCCGCCGTCGGGCTGGCCGTGTGCGTCGCCCTACTGGGCCTCCTCGCCGCCGGTCTGGCGCGCCGGGCCACCGCGGCGGAGCGCCTCGTCGACGCCACCGCCCCGCCGTCGCGCCCAGCGGGTCCCCCAACGCGCGAGCCGCTGGTCGGGCACCCCGCGCCGCCGGTTCGCGGCGTCAGCTTGGCGGGCTCGTCGGCGACCGCCCCCGGGAGGCCCGAGCGCGCGGTCCTCGCCTTCCTGACTGGCTCGTGCAGCCCGTGCCGGGACTTCTGGGCGCCGCTGGCCCGGGGCGAGAGCCCCGGGTACCCGGTGACGGTGGTCACGCCAAGCCCCAGCACCGAGAGTCGCCGGGGACTCGCCGGCCTCGCGGGTGAGACGGTCGCGGTGGTGATGAGCTCGGAGGCGTGGCTCGCCTACGCGGTCCCGGGCGCGCCGTGGTTCGCGGTCGTCGAGGCCGGGCGGGTGGTCGGCGAGGGTCCGGCGGGGAGCTGGGAGGAGCTGGTCGCCCTGGCCGGCTGCAGGACCTGACCCGGGGGAGCGGGCTGGCGGGCCGGCCGCCGGGCTTGACAGGAACGACCGGGGTGACCTGGCCGGCACCGGCAGAGCGCGGTGGCCGGTCATCTCGCCGTCAGGATCCCTTGCGCCGCGAGGTGCCCCGAGCGCAGCGCCCCCTGTACAGAGGCGTCGGTGCGGTGACCACCGCAGACCAGCAGTCCCTCGGCCGGACGGGCGGGCGGCGGCGGCGCCACCGTCTCAGGCTGCTGCAGGGGATGGGCGTGCTCGATGCGGTCGACGCGGAGCAGCCGCCACGTGTCGACCTCCTCGCCGAACCACTCTCGCAGCTGCCGGCGGACCGCGGAGTCGAGGGACCCGCTGGCGCCGTCCCCGGGTTTGAGCGGCTCGATCCATCGGCCGCCGTGGCGGATGAGCGCTCCCGGCTCGAACGCCCGGAGCCCCAGGGGGGCGTAGTCGAGCATCCGGCGGGCCCCCGGGTAGGCGGTGAGCAGGACCTGGAGACCGCCGTCGAGCACGAAGCCCTCCACCCGGTCGGATCGCACCCGGCCCCCGACCCCATCGGAGGCCTCCAGCACGCGCACCCTCCGGCCGGCTTCCTGCAGCTGCCGGGCGGCGGCCAGCCCGGCCCCCACCACCACGGCGTCGAGCGCCGGGCGGCCGCTCACCGGGCCGCCCGCCCCGGCGGCTGGTACACGGCTGGCACCCGATGAAGCCACCCGTGAGCGGTCGGGGCCCTACTCACCGTGCTCCCCGGCTGGCCTTGGCGGGCAAGGCTCTCCAGGAACCCCCGAAGCCCTGGGTCGGCCACCCCCAGCGCCTCGTCGAGGGCGTACCAGGCGACCTCCTGGCTCTCCCGTGGCGCAGGTCTCGGGGTGGGGTCGCCCTTCACGACGAGCTGGTAACGCAGGTCGAGGTGGGTGTGCCCCCCCGCCGAGCGGTGCACGTCGAGGTGGGCCAGCGCCGGCGGGTCCGCCACGGCCCCGCCCCCGCCGGGAGCCGCGAGGGCCACCTCGAGGCCGGTCTCCTCGGTGGTCTCCCGCAGCGCCGCCTCCCAGGGGGTCTCCCCCGCCTCGAGGTGGCCGCCGGGCTGCACCCAGATCCCGAGCAGCCGGTGGCGGAGCAGGAGCACCCCGCCGGGACCGGTGACCACCCCCGAGCCGGTCACGTGGACCGGGTCGGCGTGGCGGTCGAAGGGGTCCCGGAGGCGGTCCAGCTCGGCCAGCGCCCGCTCCCGGCCGGCCGCCTCGCGGGCGTCCACCGGGTTCCGGGCGGCGATCGCCGCGCGCATCGCGGCTCGCAGCCCCTCGCCTGCCGATCCACCCGATGTCACTGGCAGTCAGGGGCGCGGTGCTCTTGCGAGCCCGGAGGTTCCCCATCCCCCTTTCAATCCGTACGAACGGCTCGGCTCCCCCACGGCGGATGTGACGAGGCTGCAGGACTCGTGCCTGGTGGCACTACGGCCCGCACGTTTGCTCCCTCCCAAAGAGGTCCCGTCAGCCCGCCGCGTCCCCGCGACGCACCGGGGCCTGCTACCGGGCTCTTCGGCGACTACCCGGACGGGACTCTCACCCGCTGGTCTGGTCCAGCTTCCAGGACGCAGCACCGGCACATCCTCACAGGCAGCGGTCCCGCCGTCGCGGACCGCCCGAGCCCACCCCGGTCGGTCGCCGTGGCCGCTTCCCTGTCAGGCGTCGGTCTCGGCCTCGTCCTCCACCTGGTGCTCGATCCACTCGATCGCGCTGGTGTCGTGGTCGGGCCTGACGCGAAGGGCGACGAGCAGCAGCGCGATGGTGACCAGCACCCCGACGAGGATCGTCATGTCCATGCCATGCAGGAAACCGGGGGCGTCGCGAGTCTCCTCGGTGCGCAGGCTCAGCTCGGCCCCCATGCGGGAGTACGGCAGGAGGCCCATCACGCCCCCGCCGGCGAACCAGCCCAACCAGACCACGGCGCGCACCGCTCGCCGCGACAGGAGCACCGAGCGGCCGGTCAGGCGGACGAGGGAGTAGCCGACGAGCACTACGAAGGGCACTGCGGCGACCAGTACTCCGACGGCCACGTCACCGCCGCGGCTGTGGCCGCCGAGAGCACTGGCGGCCCGGACCACCGGGACGGCGAACAGGCGTAGCAGCACCCACCCGACGATCACCGAGGCGAGGGCCCCGTAGTGGTGCCGCGACATGCCACGAGGGTACCGCCCCTCCCCCACCCGAGGGGTTCGAAGCAGACAAAGCCTGACCGAGCGACCGCGATCGCCGGTGGCTGCCGGGCGAGCGATTGGAGTAGCGTCCGCTCCCGGTCCCCCGTAGGCCCGGGCGGTTAGCTCAGTTGGTTAGAGCGCAGCCTTCACACGGCTGAGGTCGGAGGTTCGAGTCCTCTACCGCCCACCGGCCGGCGAAAGTGCTGCTCAGAGCTACTTTCGACGGCAGAGGTTCCGGGCCACACCGAGCGGCGTACCCCCCGCGTGCCCCATCTCCTCGGGTTCCCGGGGGGAGGCAACGGCCCGCTGTCGTGGGGCCCACGGCCAAGCACCGGCCCGACCTCGGACGCGCCAGCCGCAACGCCCGTGGGCAAAAGTCAGTGTCGGAGGACCGACTTGGACCCGAGGTCCACGCCCCCTCGCCGGGGAAAGTCCCTGGTCGGAGCTTCGTCGGGCTGCCTGACCGCGGGCCGGGCGTCAGGCGGAGACGAGCTCTACGGAGTCCGGAGTCAGGTCTAAGCGGAGGGCGAGGCCCAGCTTCTTCGCCAGCCGTGCGAGCATGGCGACCGACGGCTCGTGGTCGCCAGCCTCCAGGCGGGCGATGGCGGGCTGGCGCATCCCGAGCTGGCGGGCAAGAGCGGTCTGGGTTAGGCCGTGCTCTACCCGGTACTGGATGACCAGGATGGCGAGTTGGTTCGCCACCGCGGTGCGGGCCAGCTCGGCGGCAACCTCGGGGTCCTTCAAGTCCTCAGCCCGGAGCTGATCCCCGGTCTTGGACTCCGACAGCTTGCTCATCGCTGCTCACTCTCCATCTCCGCTAATCGTGCCTCGGCTCGCCGGCAGGCGGCGGCGAACCCTC
>JAJZWW010000079.1 GCA_021846485.1 Actinomycetes bacterium | reverse complement strand
CTGAGGCTGAGCCAGAACCCGGCGAATATCCCGGCGACGCCGGCCACGATCGTGATCCCCAGGAGCAGCGCCCAGACCGTGCCGACCACCAGGGCCAGCCCGGTGGCCGCGGCGATGATCGGCACGATGCCGGTGAGCCCGCCCAAGGGTGCGAGGGACCCGGTGAGCAGGATGCCGAGGGCCAGGGAACCGACGCAGAACAGCAGCAGGATGACGGTCAGGGGGTCGCCGCCCGAGCCGAGCACGACCGGGGTGACCTGGGGCCCGGCCGAGGCGGGAGGGTCGGCAGGCACATCGGGCGCGACTGCCACGTCGGGCGCGATCGCACCGCCGCTCGCGTCCCCGCTCACCTTCTCACCCCGATACGCCCGCGCCGGCCAGGTCCGCCAACCGGTACCGGGTGTGCAGCAGCCCCCGGCACAGCTCGCCGTTGCCCTCCATGTTGACCCTGACGGTCTGGGCCCGCCGCAGCCAGCCGAGGAGCTCCGGCACGGCGATGGCTGCGCCGGAGGCATCCACGAGGAGGAGGTCGTCGGGCCCGGCGGGCAGCCCGAGGTCCCCGCGCCGGCGCGTCAGGCGGTCGGTGTCGGGCCCGGCGGGGAGGTCGCCGAGGCGCACTTCGCCCAGGGCGGGGAGGCTGACGCCCCGCCGGCGCAGGTCGCGGCAGGTCCGCTCCAGCGCGGCGACGTAGGCCTTGGCCCGGAAGGTGGCCCGCAGCTCGTCCAGATCGCCGTCCACCTCCCCGGCGAAGCAGGAGTCGAAGCCGACCGAGGCGGCGACCCCGGTGTTGATCTCGTCGCTGGCGAAATAATCGTCGAGGCTCACCTCGACCGAGTCGACCCCCTCGACCGACATGAGGGCGTCGCGGGCGTCGGTGACCATCAGCCACGCGAAGTTGGGGGCGCAGAAGAAGGTGGGCAGCCGCAGGTGGACCGACACGGCCCCCGACTCCCACTGCCAGCGGTGGACGAAGCCGAGGTCGGTGATCGCCTCGTCGAGCTCGGGGTCCATCACCTGCCCGAGGGCCTCCCAGGCCCGCCGTTCCACCGGGTCGGCCGTCGGGTCCGCGCTCATTCGCCCACCAGGGACGGTTGCCCGGCTTCGAGACCCGTGCCGGAGGGGACCTCGATGCCGTAGAGCCGGGCGGCGTTGAGCCCGAGGATCTTGCGCCGGCCGGCTTCGCCCAGGCGGGGGTAGTCGGCGAACTCGCCGTCGTCGGGGTAGTCCCAGGACATGAGCCGCTCGATCTGCCACTTTGGCTCCCAGATGGCGTAGTCGCTGCCGAAGAGCATCTTGTCCTCGCCGACCCAGAAGAGCAGCTCGCCCATGACCTTGGCGAAGAAGCGGGGCCGGGCGTGGAGCAAGCCGCCGACGACCACCGAAAGCCCGGCGTAGACGTTGGGCTCCTGGGTGGCCATGAAGCAGAAGTCCTCGATGCGCGGCAGACCGACGTGCTCGACGATGAAGTTGAGCCCGGGGAAGTCGGTCGCCGCGTGGTCGACGTCGGAGACGTCGAAGGCGTCCTTGTCGAGCGGCCAGATGGTCGGGCCCTTGTGCACGTGGATGTTGACGATACCGAGCTGCTCGCAGCGCTCCAGATAGCGGTGGGCCTCCGGGTCCTTCAAGGTCCAGCCCCGCGACCCTCGGCGCCACTCGGCGGTGTAGAGCTTCACCCCCTTCAGGTTCCAGCGCTTCGCGTCGCGCTCGAGGGTCGCCAGGCCTTCGTCGCCGTCGCGGGGGTCGAAGCGCCCGTTGACGATGAAGCGGTCCGGGTACCTCTCGACCATCGAGCCGTTGCCGTCGACGGTGTTGAACCCGTTGCGGTACCACTCGCGCAGGTAGGTCGACTGGAGGATGGCCTTGTCGACGTACCCCTCCTCGAACAGGTCCCGGACCATCGTCTCCTCGCCGTAGCGCTGGAACTTGTCGAGGGGCCAGTGGGTCTCCGGCGGACCGAGGTGCTGGTACGCGTGGAAGCACTCGATCCAGCCCTTGGCGTACTGCTCCTGACCGGCGACCCAATTGGCGGGGCTGGCGTCCCAGAAGTGGGTGTGGCCGTCCACCACGAAGTAGTCCTTGCCGTCCTTGGTGTACATCGGTTCCTCCTGTCGATGTTGCTGTGCGGTGTCCGGGGACCCGGGGTGCTAGGGGACGAGGATCGCCCGGCCCCGCACCCGGACCGCCTCGAGGTCGGCGATCGCGCTGGCGTAGTCGTCCAGGGCGTAGCGGCGGGTGTGCAGGGTCACCTTGCCCGCCGCGGCGAGCGCCATGAGATCGACCAGGTCGGAGTAGCTGCCGACGAGGTTCCCGACGACGTTGATCTCCTCGGAGATGATGTCGATCGTGGGTATGTCGACGTGGCCGCCGTAGCCGACCACGAAGTACGAGCCGGCCCGCCGGAGCATCGCCACGCCCCGCGCCTCGGTGCCGGCCTCGCCCACGAAGTCGATCACCACCGCGGCGCCGCCCCGGGTGAGCTCGCGCACCGACTCCACCTCCGAGCCCTCGGCGAGCACGGTGTGGTCGGAGCCAAGCTTCGCGGCCAGCTCGAGGGCATCGGCGTCCCGGTCGACGGTGGTGATCTCGGCCGCGGTCATGGCCGCCAGGCACTGCACCCCGATGTGCCCGAGGCCCCCGGCTCCGATGCAGACCACGTGGGTCCCCGGGCGCAGGAGGGGCACCGCCTTGCGGACCGCGTGGTAGGCGGTCAGCCCGGCGTCGGCGAGGGCGGCCACGCCGGCCGGCTCGAGGCCGGCCGGTAGCCGGACCAGGCTGCGGGCGCTGGTGCGCAGGTACTCGGCCATGCCCCCGTCGGTGCTGATCCCGGGGAACTCGGAGCTCTCGCAGTGGACGTCGTCGCCGGAGCGGCACGCCGGGCACAGCCCGCAGGTGGCCAGCGGGTGGCAGATGACCGCGTCGCCCTCGGCCACGTTGGTCACCGCCGAGCCGACCGCAGTTACCCACCCGGCGTTCTCGTGACCGATCACGTAGGGCAGCTCGACGCCGGACTTCGCCGCCCACTGGCCCTCGAGGATGTGCAGGTCGGTGCGGCAGAGGCCGGCACCCCCTACTCGGACGACCACGTCGAAGGGCCCGGAGACGGCGGGGGCGTCGACCTCGTCGAGGGATGCCGGCTGGTCGTAGGCGTGGACTCGTACGGCTCTCATCGCGTCCCTCCCGGTCGTTGGTGGTCCTGGTGCCGCGGCGCCGGCGAGGCGCCCGGGTGGCCGCTCATGCCGGGGTCGCCGCGTCCGACGACGCCCGGGGCAGGCCCTCGGCCAGGTCGCCGAAACCCGGAGCGACGATCTCCCCGGTAACCCGCTGGACCTCCTCGGCGACCAGGGCGTCGGTGGTGAGCAGCAGGGCGGCGATCGAGGTGGCGTTCTCCAGCGCTGAGCGGGTCACCACCAGCGGGTCGACGATCCCGGCGTCGATCAGGTCGCCGTAGGTTCCGCTGAGGGCGTCGAGGCCCCCGGTCTCGCCCATCGCCCGCACCCGGTCCACGACCTCCGCTCCGTCGTGGCCGGCGTTGCGGGCGATCCAGTACAGCGGGGCGGACAGGGCGCCGCGGACGATCTCGGCGCCGGCGGCGTAGTCGCCGGCCAGGTCGAGGTCGTCGAGGGCGTCCGCGGCGTGGGCGAGGGCCGTCCCGCCGCCGGCGACGATCCCTTCCTCCATGGCAGCGCGCGTGGCCGACAGGGCGTCCTCGACGCGGTGCTGCTTCTCCTTCAGCTCCGCGGGGGTGGCGGCACCCACGTGGATCACCGCGACCCGCCCGGCCAGCTTGGCCAGCCTCTCGGAGAGCTTGTCCTGGTCCCGGGGGTGGGTCGTGCGAGCCAGCTCGGTGCGGACCGCCGCGATGCGCGCGGCGACCGCGCCGGGGTCGCCGGCGCCACCGACGATCGTCGTGGAGTCCCGGGTGACCGTCACCCGCCGGGCACGCCCCATCTGCTCGGGAGTGGCGGCCCCGAGGCTGGACCCGACGTCGCCGGTGACCACCGACCCGCCGGTGAGCACGGCGAGGTCCTGGAGCTCCGCCAGGCGACGGTGGCCGAAGCCGGGTGCCCTCACGGCCACCGACAGGTAGTTGCCGTGGACCTTGTTGCTCACGAGCATGCCGAGCGCCGATCCCTCCACCGACTCGGCCATGACCAGCAGCGGCCGGTGGCCCGCCCGCATGATCTTGTCGAGCAGGGGGAGCAGCTCCTGGGCGTGCACCACCTTCTCGTTGGTGAGCAGGATGTAGGGGTCCTCGAGGACCGCCTCCATCCGGCCCTCGTCGGTCACCATGTAGGGCGAGAGGAAGCCGTTGGCAAAGCTGACCCCCTCGGTCAGCTCGACGGCCAGGTCGTAGCGGGGCCATTCCTCGACGCTCACCACCCCCTCGAGGCCCACCTCGTCGAGGGCCTCGGCGATGATGTCGCCGATCCTCGGGTCGTCGTTGGCCGAGATCGAGGCCACCTGCGCCATCTCGGCGCGCCCGGTGATCGGCCGGGCCATCTTCTCGAGCCGGGGCACGACCTCGGCCAGTGCCGCCTCCATGCCCCGCTTCAGGAGCATCGGGTTGGCGCCCGCGGCGATGGCCTCCATCCCCGCGGCGATCATCGCCTGGGCCAGCACGGTCGCCGTAGTGGTCCCGTCGCCGGCCACGTCGTTGGTCTTGGTCGCCACCTCCTTCACCAGCTGGGCCCCCATGTCCTCGAAGGGGTCCCTCAGGTGGATCTCCCGGGCGATCGTCACCCCGTCGTTGGTGATGACCGGGGTGCCGGTGAGCTTCTCCAGCACCACGTTGCGCCCCTTGGGCCCGAGGGTCACTCGGACGGCGTTCGCGAGCTGGTCGACCCCCGCCTTCAACCGCTGGCGGGCCTCCTGCTCGAAGCGCAGCTGCCTGGCCATCCGCCACTCAGCTCGTCGGGACCAGGTCGAAGCCGATGTACTCGGCCGCGTCCTCCGGGTTGGCGAAGAAGACCGTCTTGTCGTCCAGATTGATCATCCGTCCGTAGTGGGTGGACATGACCTCCTCGAGGTTGGCCTGGGTGAACGGCTCGTCCGCCCCGTAGCCGAGGGCCTGGCCGATCTCGTCGAAGTCGAACACGACGGTCCCCTTGGCGTCGATGCGGATCATCGAGGGGTACTCGGTCACCGTGACGTTCGGCTTGCCGCGCATGAGCCGGGCGATCGCGTGACCGTCCTGGTTGTTCATGATCGTGCACCCGCACATCCCCGACGCGGTCGGGTCCGAGCGGAACGAAGAGTTGCTGTCGGCGCTCACGGTCATGCCTCCTCGGGGGCGTCCAGCCCCAGCTCGCGGATCTGGCTGCGGTACTGCGTGTCGGCTTCGCCGAAGGAGTCCTCGAAGCGCACCAGGCGCTGGTTGGGCTGGGACCACAGGGGCTGCAGCCGGCGGGCCGCCTCGACGGCCGGGGGCGTCCAGCGTCCCAGCCACTCCTGCAGGGTCTGGCGGTTGTGCTCGGCGTGGGCCGCGTCGTTGACCAGCAGGGCGAACATGTCCCGGCTGCAGCGCAGGTCACGGGCGTAGTCGGCCTCGCCGGCGCCGACGACGGTCGGGGTGGTGAAGTCCCCGTGGGGAGCGGCGACTTGCATGACGAAGCGGCTCCGGAACAGCACGCCGACGAGCGGCTCGAACACGAAGTTGGTGACGAAGACCGCTTCGGCCCAGTCGCGGATGGCGGTGAGCCGCTCCACCAGCTCGCGGACCCCCTGCCAGGCCGGGTCCTGCATCCACACCTGGCGGTGCCGGGCGCCGTCGAAGTCGTCGAACTCCTCGCTCAGAGCGAGGTTGTAGAGGATCAGGTCCTGCGCGAAGCGCAGCTTGTGCATCGAGTTGACCGAGATGGCGTTGTTGTGCATGTTGGTCGGGGCGTCGCGCTGGGCGGGGACGAACACGTGCATCCCGAGGCCGTGCTCGGCGTGGGCCCATGCCCCGACGTGCCCCTCGACCTGGCGGACCCAGCTCGGGTCCCACCGGGCGAACGCCTTGTTGAGCCGGGCGTTCTCGATGCTCTGGCCGATCTGGTGGACGACCCTCGCGCTGTGGACGTAGATGGTGCGCTCCCACTCCTCGTTGGGGTCACGGAAGGCGTGCCAGTTGGAGGAGCGCAGCACCGTCCACTCCTGGGGGTAGCCGGCCTGGCCGTCGGCGAAGGCGTACAGCCAACCCTGGGAGAGGTAGTGCTCGGGGTCCGGCTGCACCTCGACGGTCACGTCCTCGTAGACGGTCCGTCGGAGCCGGGCGGGCTTGTAGTAGTTGTACTCGCGGCTGGTGGAGCTCGGGAACTCGAGCGCGCCGGCCTCGGCGTTGGTGAACTGCGGCCGGGGAGCGCTGGCGCCCTCCTTCTTCTCCTGCACCGTGGTGACCATCTGTGGGGCTCCTCCTCGTGATCGGGTTGGCTGGCTAGGGGTGCGACGTCGGGGCGACGGCCGCCTCGGCGCTGGCGGTGAACTTGTCGAAGTGGATCCGAGACTCCGGGATCCCCTTGACGGCGAACAGGGCGACCGCCGCGTCGACCATCGGCGGTGGTCCGCACAGGTAGGCGTCCCGATCCGACAGGTCCGGCTCTCGGGCGTCGACCACGTCGGTGACCAGGCCCGTCTCACCCTCCCATGCGTCGCCTGCCTCGGGCTCCGACAGGGCGGGGACGAAGCGCAGACCGGAAAGTCTCTCCTCGAGCCCGGCGAGCTCGTCGAGGTAGAAGAGATCTCGGCGGGTGCGGGCCCCGTAGTAGAAGGTGACCTCCCGGGTCGACGAGGACTCGGCGAGGCAGCGAAGCAGTGACAGCAGCGGACCGAGGCCGGCGCCGCCGCCGACCATGATCAGGTCGCGCTCGGAGCCGGGTCGCAGGGTGCACAGCCCGTATGGCCCCTTGACCTGGAGCCGGTCGCCGATCCCGAGGTCGTGGTCGAGCAGACCGGAGAACCTCCCCCCGGGGTAGATCTTGATGAGCAGCTCGAGCTCCCCTGCGCTGCTCGGGGTGTTGGCCATCGAGAACGAGCGGATCTGGTCGGTGCCGGGGATGGTGACGTCCACGTACTGGCCCGGGGTGAAGGCCATCTCCGGCGGGTCGAGGAGGCGCAGGAGCAGCCGGCGGACGTCGTGGGTCAAGGCGTCCACTGCGGCGACCTCGGTGAGCGCCTCCACGATCGGCGTGGCGGAGCGCAGCACGTCCTCGTCGTAGTTGATCAGCTCGACCTCGAGGTCGGAGTAGGCGTGGGCCCGGCACAACAGCACGTAGCCCTCCTCCCGCTCGTAGTCCGCGAGGGCGAAGGTCGAGTAGCGCTCCATGTCGAGCTCCCCGTCGAGCAGGAACGACTTGCACGCCGAGCACTGGCCCTCCTTGCAGCCGTGCATCAGCATCAGTCCCTGACGGAAGGCGGCAGCGAGGATGGTCTCGTCCTCCTCGACGTCGATCTCGACGCCGACCGGCTCGAATCGCACTTTGTGGCCCATCCCCCCTGGCTCCTCTCGTCGTCCCTGGGTCGAGTCGTGTGCCTGCTACCGGCCCGTCGGCCGGCCCGGCCCGCCCTCCGGGGGCGGGCCGGGCTCCCACCGGCCCGGCGCGAGCCGGTGCCGACGGGACGACGCGCTCAGCCGACCTTCTCGACCCTGCGGCGGAACTCCTCCGCGGAGTCCTTCGGGCGCCCGGCGGGACCACCCTTGCGGTAGTCGTCGGCGAAGGCCTGGCGCTCCTCGGGGGTCATCGCGTTGAGCGTCACGTTGGGCGACGGGAACGGGTGGCCCCTGAAGTCGTCGAGGGTCCAGAGCTTCTTCGGGTCCTCCAAGTCGAGGTGCGGCTGGGGTATCAGGGTCCTGCCGTCGTCACGGACGATCCCCATGTCCTGGCAGATGTCGGCCAGGTCCCAGTTGTGGTAAAGCGTCTCCCACTCCCGCTTGCCGGTCAGGCGACCCATCGAGGGCGTCGGCCGGCCCTGGTACTCGGGGCGGAAGGCGTGCTTGTCGGTCCACCAGCACGGCTCCGAGCAGTAGGTGCGGACCTGGCCGTCGACCTCGTCCATCACCATGTCCTCGCGCACCAGGCACGGGACCATGCAGGTCCAGCAGCGGTGCGGGTACTGGTAGTCGACGTCCTCGAAGGCGATCGGACCGTGGTCCGAGCCGGGGTAGCGGAGGCGGTTGTAGTTCTCCCACCACTTTCCGTACTTGTTGTACCAGCCCGGGTACTTGTGCTCGAACCACTCGAAGTCCTCGTCGGTCATCGGGTCGATGCGCCAGTAGTTGACCTCCCAGCCGGTGGCGAAGAACTGGGCGACCTCGTGGACGTAGCCCTTGTTCCAGATCTGGTTCCAGGCCTCCTCGACCAGGTCGTGGGGGATGACCAACCCGTACTTCTCCAGGGGCATCAGGTAGCTGCGGTAGTAGTCGTCGTAGATCCACCGACGCCACATCTCCGCATAGCTCTCCCGGTCCTTGCGGCGGTCCTTGGTGCCGTACTCGATGAAGGTCCCGATGGCCGCGTCCACGACCCGGTGGTTGTTCCACCAGGCGTAGCGGAGGTCCCGCTCGAGCAGCGGCCGGTTCGCCTCGTCGGCGAGGGCCATGAGCAGGATCGAGTAGCCGTTGCTGATGTGGCGGGACTCGTCGGACTGCACCGAGTGGAACACGGTGGGCAGCAGGTAGTCCCCGTTGGCCGCGGCCTCGGCCGGCATCGCCACGAACAGCGTGTTGGTGAAGGCCGTCTCGGCGACGATCGTCAGGTAGATGTTGGCCGCGGTGATCGCGTCACCGGTGATGAACCCCTCGCCGAACTGTCGGCCGATGGTCCCGCAGTAGTCGCTGTGGAAGTACCGCAGCGACCCGTCGAAGCCGGCCGGGTCGATGTAGTGGTTCATGTACAGCCGCTTCAGGTTCTGCTGGATCGTCGAGTGGCGGACCTCGTCGATCATCTGCACCGCGAGCCCGTTGTGGATCTCCGGGTTGGGGACCGCGCTGATGGCGAGCGGCATGGCCCGAGCGGCGGAGATCTCGGGGAACGGGATGATGGAGAGGAACAGCTTCTGCCACTCCATCCAGCGCTCCTGGACCTGGCGGAACATGTTGCCGCGGATGGCGCCATCCATGGCGCCGAAGACCCGCTGGTCCTTCTCCTCCTCCATCGGGAAGTAGGATCTCAGGACCTGCTTGAGCGGGTCCTTCTTCGGTGCGTGCTCGAAGGTGTAGTCGGTCGCGTACTTGCGGGCCGGCGTGGCGAACGTCGGCTCCCAGGACAACTCCTTGATCTTCTCGTGGGCCTTGCTCAGGCTCTGTCTGCTCATGTGCTCCCCCGATCTGTCCTGCCGTCGGCAGCCAGTAGGTACCGGTCCATCCAAGCCCTGACCCGCCCTGCCCCGGGGTTTCAATGTGAGACGAACCGGCGGACCTCGCTGATGTAGGGTCTTGGCAGCGGCACCGCATCCCGGGGCCGGCGACTGGGGGTCGCTCGTGGCACAGCGGACGACGGTCTCACCGTCGAGGCACAGGTTGGAGCAGGCCCGGGAGTGCCTCGTGCGCGGCGGCGATCCCTCGCCCGACGCGGTCCGCTACCGGATCCTCACCTCGTGGCGGAGGTCCCGGCTGTGGGGGGTTCACGCCGACGTGCTCGACCCTCCCTACGACGAGCACCTCGACGGCGACAGCGTGCTGGTCCGGGCCGCCCGCCCGGTGATGGACCGCCTCGACGCAGCCCTGGCCGGCACGGTGATGAGCATCCTGCTCACCGACGGCCACGGCCGCGTGCTCGAGCGCCGGGTGAGCGACCCGTCCCTGCTCCGCCACCTCGACCGCATCCACCTGGCCCCCGGCTTCAGCTACTCCGAGGAGGACGTGGGCACCAACGGGATCGGCTCGGCGATCGAGAGCCGGGAGCCGTTCTTCGTCGCCGGGCCGGAGCACTTCGTGCACCCCCTCGCGGGCGTCTCTTGCGCCGGCGCCCCGATCGTCCACCCGCTGACCGGCCGCCTGGAGGGGGTCCTCGACCTCACCTGCCGGGCCGCCGACGCCACCCCGCTCATGACCCTCCTCGCCACCGAGGCGGCCTCCGACGTGGTGGAGGGCATCCTCGACCAGGCGAGCACCTCGGAGCGGGCGCTGCTGCGCGCGTTCCTCGCCGCCAACCGGCCCGCCGGCAAGGCGGTCGTGGCGGTCGGCGGCGACCTGGTGATGAGCAGCCCCGCCGCCGCAGCCCTGCTCGACCGGGCCGACCACGCGGTGCTCAGCGACCGAGCGGCCGAGATGGCCCGGCGGGGCCGTCCGCACGACGAGATCCTGCTCGCCAGCGGTGAGCGCGCCCGGCTGCACGTCCAGTCCGTCGACGGCGCCCGGGGCCTCGTCGTCGAGCTGAGCCTCATCCGCCGCCCCCCGACCGCGAGGCCGCTCGGCACCGAGCTGCGCCCCAGGCTGCCGAGCGGCCTGGCCGGGACGAGCGGGGCTTGGACGGCGACGTGGACGAGGGTGGAGGAGGGCTGCCGGCGCGGCGAGCGCCTGCTCGTCACCGGCGAAGCGGGCACCGGCAAGACCACGCTCCTGGCCGCCGCCCACCGTTGCTGGCGGGCGGACCGGCCCCTCGTGGTGCTCGACGTCGCGGACCTCGGTCCGGGCGGGGCTGCCGACGGGCTCTGCCGGCTCCGCCCGGGGCCTGCCACGGTCGTCCTGCGCCACCTCGGAGCCG
>JAJZWW010000078.1 GCA_021846485.1 Actinomycetes bacterium | reverse complement strand
ACAGATCGCTGTTCCCAAGCTGCCGGCCCATGCTCTCAACACCAGCCAGCCCGTCTCGCCGTGCCGAGCCAGGCTGGACCGCATCAGCACGGACCGCAGCGGTCGGGGTGACGACTCGTTCGGCGGGGTCCACTCGGTAGACCGTCTCATGGGGGTGGCTCCAGGTCAGAGCGTCCAGAGCGTCGAGCTGGAGGAGGTTGCGTAGCAGCATTCGCCCGATCATCTCGTGAGAGACGATCAACGGACGCCGGACGCCCTGGCTCGCGATCCGCGACAGCGCGGAGCTCGCACGGCGGTCAGCGTCGGCGTAGCTCTCACCTCCGGGAAAGCGCCACTCGTACTTGTCATCTGCCCGGCAGCTGATCGCTCGAGGGAAGCGCTGCACGATCTCGGACGCCGTCAGGCCCGCCATGTCTCCATGATGAATTTCGGCAAGGTCTTCGACGATTGTCACCGACATGCCAAGTCTCGCCGCGACGATAAGGGCTGTCGTCGCCGCCCTGCCCAGTGGACTGCTGAAGACACTGTCGACCTCGAGACCAGCCAGGACGATCCCGAGCCGTCGCGCTCCCGCCTGCCCTTCTGGGGTCAACGGAGAGTCCAGCTGGCCCTGACGCCGGCGTTGGCGATTCCATTCCGTCTCGCCGTGCCGAGCCAGGAACACCGACTCGAGCTCGTGGACATGTCCTCGTTCATCATGGGGAGTCTTCATATCGACCTCCTGGTTGCCGCTCAGGCCACTGCGGACGCGACACGCTCGAGGATCTCGAACCAGGCCTCGAGCGGGGCCACCGGCCGCCCCGGCACCTTGGCCCGTTCGTCGGCCCGCCGCAGCACGACGGCGTCAGCGGCGTGGCGCTTGGCGGCGAACTCGACCACCTCTGCGTCGCTCAGAGCTTCACCCTGGGCGATCAGGGTCTGGGCGCTCCCCCGCGACAGATGGGCGCGGTACGACGGCTCGACCTTGACGAGGAACCGCTTCGCGTCCACATGCAGCTCGACGAGAGCAGCGACCCGGTCGCCGAGCAGGCCGGCCACGTACCGGCCACCGACCACCCCGTGCAGCTCCGGAGCGCCGGGCTGCAGCCGGTGCCCGATGTCGTGGACCAGCCCGGCCACCTGGAGCTCCAGACCGTCGGGGTGCTCGCCACGGAGCACGGCAGCGCACTGCAGCCCATGGTCCAACGCGGTGAGGTGGCCGTCTTCGCCGGCGCCTGCTGCTTCCCTCTCGTCTTCGTCATCGTCTTCGTCTTCGTCATCGGCATCCGCTTCGTCTTCGTCGAAAGCCCCGGCTTCGGCCCGCAGGACGACGAGGAGGTCCTCGATCGTCGTCGCCTGGTCGGGATAGGTGGTGCTGGTCATGGCGTCTCCTCGGGTCATGGCGTCTCCTAGGACTCTCGTCTGACTCTCGTCTCGGTCGCGGCTTTCGAAGTGGCGGCTTTCGAAGTAGTGAGGTCACACCACCGCCTCGACCCTGGGCCGCGACAGCGTGAGCAGCGAGCGCACCCGCGGCCAGCGACCGTCGAGCGTCACCAGCACGAGGTCAGCCGCGCTTCCCGGAAGCAGGGTGCCCCGATCGGCCAGGCCCGTGGCCTCCGCGGGTCCGGCAGTGACCAGGTGGACGGCGTGGTGCAGTTCGAGGACCTTCCGGGCAGCGAGGTCGAACGCCGCCGCCAGCATGCTCGGCGGCAGGTAGTCCGACGCCAGGCCGGTGCACAGACCGGCCGCGATGACCTCCTCGGCGGCCACGTTGCCCGAGTGGGACCCTCCGAGCAGGACGTTCGGTGCACCCAGCACGACCGGCATACCCCGCTCACGCGCAGCTCGGGCTGCCTCCATGGTGACGGGGAACTCGGCCACAGTCGCCCCCCACCCGCACGCCTCGGCCACCTCGGCAGCGTCCACGCAGTCGTGGGCCAGCACCCTGGCCTGGCCGGTGGCCGCCAGCTCACGCACCCGGAGCAGGTTGGCCGTCCGGGTTGGCTGGCTGGCCCTCGCCTCCTCGATGCGCCGTGCGATCTCGGCGTCGAGATTCCCCACGCGCCCGCGGCGCTCGTCGGGGAAAGAGGCCTTGTAGCGTTCGATGTCTCGGTACTGCCCCTGACCGGGGGTGTGGTCCTCGACAGACACCAGGGGCGCCGACCCGTCGGGGCTGCCGCCGGCCAGGCCGGCTTCGGCTTGCTCCACCGAGCCAGCGCTGCGAGCCGCTACACGGAACAGGATCCGGTGATCGAGCCCGGGGACGACCCGGCGCCGCTCGTCGATGGCCTCCACGATGGTAGCGGCCATGTCCAGCGACCGCACCCGGCTGGTGTCGTCGGCGAAGCTGACACCGTGGAAGGCGGTCGTGATGCCGGCCGACAGGAAGCGGGACTCGAGTGACCCGAGGGCGAAGTCGAGATCGAAGACGGCGGTCGGCCGGGGCGACACCTCGCGCTCGATGGCGTCGCAGTGGGAGTCGACCAGGCCCGGGAGGCAGAACGCCCCGAGACCGTCGATGGCCCCGAGGTACGAGCGGTGCTCCTCCACCGCCAGGATCCTGCCGTCCTCGCTGGCGATGGTAGCGTCGTCCACGATCCCATCGGGGGTGACGGCTCGGACGTTGCTCAGGAGGTGGACGGGCATGGCTTCACCTCGCTTCTCTGGCCATAGGCTTTTCTGGCCATAGCTCAGCCGACCTCCGCCCCGGCACCGGCGATCACGGCCTGCAGCTGCTCCGCCAGCTCCGTGCTTGCCGCCACGACGCCGCTCCAGCGTCTGGTCAGGTCGGTGTCGAACTCCACCGCACGGCCGAACCCGTCTGCCACGGTAGCGCCGGCTGCCCTCGCATAGACGACGGCGGCCACCAGGTCGACGTAGCGGTGGACGTCTGCTCCTGCGTCGACGAAGGCGTCGGTGGCGCCCGTGCAGACCAGCACTGCCTCGAGCGTGGAGCAGCTGAGGATGCGGACGCGCGACGCCTGTTCCGAGATGCGGCACCACGCCGCCCAGCTCGCCGGCTGGGGGCGCAGTAACGAGACAGCCGCCCCTTGGAGCTGGCGGCGACCGGTCGTCACCCAAGGACCGCCGCCGGGCTCGTCGTTCCAGCAAAGCCAGTCCCTCGCGCCGTCCAGCCACCGGGTGAGGGCACCGACGGGCTGGCCGTCGACGACGACAGCAGCGCTGAAGGTGCACAGCGGGACCCCGGCCAGGGCATTGGCCGTTCCGTCCACGGGGTCGACGGCGAGGGTCACCGCCGATCCGCGGTCCACCCAGCCAGCCTCTTCCGACAGCACGTTCACCCCGAGCCTGTCCACGGCAGCCAGGACCGCCTCGTCCACGATCTGGTCGAGCCTCGAGGTGGGAGTCCCGTCGCCGCCGATCCCCACTGTGCGGCTCAGCTCGCCCGGCGCCACCCGCCGCCGGGCCTCGAGGAAGGCATCAGTGGCCGCGTCGGCGGCGGTGGTGAGCACCTCAGCCAGGGCATCGTCGCTCATTGGTGCACCATCCAAGGGATGGTGCAGTGACCTGCGCCGGTCGGTTCACTCCCAAGGTCACCCACGGCGGTCATCGCAGGACTCCCATGTGCTCGAGGATCTCGCCCGGCTCACCCTCCGCCGCCACCCTCCCGGCCTCGAGGAGGACAACCCTGGTGGCAAGACGACGAACGGCGTCGAGATCGTGGAAGACGCTGAGGACGCTGACCCCGGTCCGAGCCACGCCGGCGATCAGCTCGAGGACGGCTTCCCGGTTTGTGGCGTCCAGGGAGGCCACCGGCTCGTCGAGCAGCAGCAGGCCCGGCGGCCGTAGCGTCCCGATGGCGAGGTTCACGCGCTGCTGCTCCCCGCCGGAGAGCACGACGGGGCGCGTGGCCCACAGCTCCTCCCCCAAGCCAACCTGGCGGAGGGCACCCGCCGCCGCATCTCCCGCCTCGTCGCCGGCCAAGCCCCGCTTCAAGGCGGACCGGACGACCACGTCGTGCACGGACCGGCGCTGATCGGCCCCGAGGAACTGGCTCACGTAGCCGAGCTGCTCGTCTCGAAGCTCGACCATCGTCCTGTCGTCGGCCCGCGCCAGGTCGACGACCGTGCCGTCGGCCCTCCGCAGGAGCACCTCCCCTGCCGTCGGTAGGCAGCTGCGCCAGACGCACTTGAGCAGCGTCGACTTGCCGGCACCGCTGGCGCCGACGAGCACCACGTGCTCACCGGGCCCGACGGCCAGGTCGACGCGGCGAAGGGCGTCGACCTGCCGCCCGATCGCATGGATGAAAAACCGTTTCTCCAGACCCCGGATGTCGAGCACCGGAGCTGGGGTCGGCGTACCGTTCACCGCTGCCGATGATCCGTTCACCGGGGTCGGTGCCCCATCCGCTGCTTCCGGCGCCCCGCGCAGCGCCCTCACCCCCTCGCCGCAGCGACGAGCCGCTGGCTGTAGGCGTGCTGCGGATCCTCGAGGAGCTGGTCGGTCAGCCCACCCTCCACGACCCGCCCCCGATGCATGACGACGACCCGCGAGGTGAGCATGGAGATCACCGACATGTCGTGGCTGACGACTACAGCGCTGATCCCGGTCTCCTCCAGCAGGTCGCGGATGAGGTCGAGCACCCCAGCTGCCACGGACGCGTCGAGGCCAGTGGTCGGCTCGTCGAGCAGCAGCAGGGCCGGCTGGTTTACCACCGCCTTGGCCAGCTGCACCCGCTGGCGCATTCCGCCGGAGAACGTGGCGACCGGATCGTCCATCCGATCGACGGGAACCTCGACCCGCTCCAGCAGGGAGCGGGCCCGGGACCGGATCCGACCGAAGTGCCGCCACCCGGCTGCGGTCAGGCGCTCGGCGATGTTGCCGCCGGCCGAGACGCGCAGGTCGAGACCCTCGGCTGGGTCCTGGTAGACGATGGCGAGGGTGGCGATCCGCAGCACACGGCGGGCCGTATCGTCCAGCTCGAAGAGACGGACCTGCTCCTGTGAGCACTGGCCGTGGCGCACGAGCACGGCCGACCCTGCCGTCGGGGCCAGGTCTCCGGCCAGACAGCGCAGCACCGTCGACTTGCCCGACCCCGACTCGCCGATGATCCCGACGGCCTCGCCGGGGGCTACGGCGAAGCTGACGTCCCGGCAGCCTGTGACAGGGCCGAAGAGCCGCGTGAGGCCGTCGACCTGGAGCGTCCAGCCAGGCACCGACGGCCTCCTCTGTGATCGCGCCGGGACCGCCGGTACCCCGTCGGCTGCGACCCTGTCGGCCGTGGCCCTGTCGACCATGATCCCGCCTGCACCGGCGGTCTTCGCTGTCACCCCGTCGGCTGCGACCCCACCGGCCGTGGCCCTGTCGGTCTTCGCTGTCACCCCGTCGGCTGCGACCCCACCGGTACCGACCCTGTCGGCCGTGGCCCCGTCGGCTGTGATCCCGTCGGCCTTGGCCCTGCCGACCGTAGCCCTGCCGGTCTTCAATGTCACCCCGCCCGTCTCGCCACCTAGGTGGTCACGCCGGCGGCTGCACCAGTCGGTGTCGCTACAGATCCAGGCTGCCCGGGCGGGCACCTCGACCAAGTAGGTGTCGTCGGCCTCGCATAGCAGGCAGGAGGCCCCCTGCGTTTGCTCTACCTCGAAGGCGACATCCTCGAAGGTGAGCGGCTCGACACTGGTGTGGGGCGGCACCGCGTAGACCCGCTTCTCCCTGCCGGCGCCGAAGAGGGAGAGGAAGCTGGCCTGGTGGAGCTTGGGCACGTCCCAGCGGGGGATGGGAGTGGTCGCCATCACGTACCGGCCGCCGACCAGGACCGGGTAGCCGGTGGTCCTGGTCACCACGCCGTGGCGCACGATGTCCTCGTACAGGCTGACCCACATCCGGCTGTAGTCGGCCTCGGCATGCATCCTGCGCAGCTCCCGCATGTCCCGCTCGACGCCCCGTAGCGGCTCCGGCACGGGCACCTGGAGAACGAAGATCTGACCCGGACCAAGTGGCTGCTCGGGGACACGATGACGGGTCTGGATGATGCTCGCGGCGCCGGCGTCGGTGGTCTCCTGGACGGCGGTCGTGGCCACGATCAGGCGGCGGAGGTTCGCGGCGTTGACCCCGGCGTCGTCTCCTTGGTCGATGACCTTGACGACGTCGTCGGGGCCGATGATGGAGAGGGTGATCTGCAGCCCACCCGACCCCCAGCCCCGGGCTACGGGCATCTCCCGGCTGCCGAAGGGCACCTGGTAGCCGGGGACAGCCACCGCGGTGAGCAGAGCAGTGCGGATCTCCCGCTTGGACTGCTCGTCGAGGTGGGCGAATTCGTCGTCGAGGCTGGCTGCTGTGAGCTCGGTCACGCTCACGCCGGAGCTCCGGCGGCCACCGGCGGCACCGCTTCGTCGTCTTCCTGGCGCGCTTCGCTCGGCCGCGATCCGTCAAGTGGCGTCTCGTGTAAGTCCGGCCGGTCCCGTTCGGCTGCCGCCGCTTGCCGGGCAGCCAGCTTGCGCTCGATCATGGACCGGAAGGTGACGTAGTGCGGGAGCTTGAGGTGCTCCAGGAACCCCGACGACTCGAGGCCGTCAGTGGTCATCAGCACGCTCTGCTCGAGGAGGCTGCGCCCCTGGTCCCGCTCGAGCGCGATGTCGAGGTTGGCCATGGCGATCGCCTTTCTTTCGTTGTGGCCGAGGCACAGCCCGTAGCCGACGTCGAAGAGGTCTGTCGGCTCGTCGGGCCCGTCGAGGCTCTCGATAGCCTCGACTTCGGTGACGCGTACCGCGCCGATGACGACCGGCCGGCCGGTGACGGGGTGCTCGACTCGGACCGGCAGCCGGCCGTGGCGAACCTCGCCCAGCGTGATCTCGTGGATGTACCCGTCGGGACCGAGGACGTTGCGGTACCACAGGTTCACCAGCGCCCCGGTCTCAGCCCTGGCCATGGTCGACAGCCGGGCCGAGCGCGGGACACCGGGGCGCACCGGCTGGCGCAGGACGTCGTAGGGCTCGGGGTCGTCGCAGCGCCGCCGGTCCACAGCCAGGCCTTGGCCCCGCAACAGGTCGAGCAGGCGGCGGGGCCGACGGTCGGGTAGGGAGAGAGATCCGTTTTGTCCAGGCGGCGGCTCGGGCTCTCCCTGGGTAACAGGCGTGGCCGGTGCGCCGCGGTCAGGGACCGACGCGTCCCCCGTGGCGATGGCGGCTGCTGTGGCTGCTGTGGCTCCTTCGGCTGCTGCGGCTCGTGTGGCGCCGTCGGTCGCTGGCCGCGGCTCCGGCACCTCCAGCAGGCGGCCGACGTAGTCGAGGGTGCGGCCGAGGAGCTGCGGGCCTGAGGGTACCCGGTACGCGGGCACGATGCGGCGAAGGATCTCCAGCTCGTCGGAGGACACCGTCACGGCACGTGCCAGCCGGGGCCGTGTCGAACGGTAGGCCCGGAGCAGGTGGGAGGCCTCGACCAGGTCTCCCTGGGCCTGGCGCAGGGCTCGGGCCGCCAGCTCTGGCGCCCATAGCCCGGCTTCTCCCATCACCCGGTCGACGGCCAGCGTCATGCGCTCCTCGACCTGGTCCACGCCGAGCTGGGGGCTCGATCCCTCCTCGCGGACTTGGCGGACCAACCTCTCGGCGGCGACGATCGCCTCTGCCCCACCGCGAGCAGCTGCATATCCCATGTCAGATGCCCTCCTGGTGACAGATGAGCTCCTGGTGAACAGAGCGAGGCATCCCCACCACGGCGTCGGCCTCGTCGACGAACCAGACGTCGACGCCGGCAGGAAACCCCCGGTTGACCTCGGCCAGGGCGGTGAACAGCTCCGGATCCAACCCGTCGAAGCCGACGACGCCCGGCCCGGCCACGCCCGGCCCCGACAGGCGCACGGTCACCTCTCCCGGCCCCTGGTGCAGCCGGCGGCAGGCCAGACCGACCTTCGCGCCACCCTCCGGCACCAGCGCGCTCCCCCGCCGCAGCCGCGCCAGCGTGCCAGGCGTCGTCCGCCCGTACAGGCCGACCAGAGGCGCCTCGTCGAGGGGAACCACGCCGGCCCCGGTGGCAAGCCGGATACGCTCCTGCCACCTCTCGTCGCCCACGACCGCGAAGGAGGTGTCCACCCCGCCAAGAGCCAGGGCCACGATGCCGGGGCCGATCGAGCCGATCGGCAGGCGCCGGAGCTGGCCTGGGCGGGCCAGGGTGTCGAGCAGGATCCGGAACACGGCCTGCGACGCACGGCAGTCGAGACGGTCCGAAGCCACGGGTGCGGTCACGACTCGAGCTCCTCGAACTGCACCTCCGTCGGCGCCAGCTCGGCCCACTCCCGTTCGGCCTCCACGCTCCTGCGACGATCGGTCGCCCGGCACAGCTGCTCCACCTCGGCGGCCAGGCCCTCGCCCGACTCGGCCTCGGCGTCACAGATGGCAGCGGCCACCGTCGCCTCGAGGTCGTCACCGATGCGCATGGCCCATCCCCGCTGGCCGCGGTGCTCGACCTCGGCGCGCGTGACGAGGACGTCGGCGACGACGAAACGCTCGGAGACCACCGGCTCCCGTACGCACAGCGGCACCGTCCCCACCGAGGGCTCGGCCACCACCCGCGTCCCCGGTGCGCCGGCCAGGCACCGGTCGGCCAGCTCGACCACGTCTCGGTGGACCGCCAGCGCCAGCAGCTCGGCCCGTTCCTCCCGGCCGAGACCTCGACGGGCTCCCAGGCTCGCGCGGTCCACCGGCTCGTCTATGCCGCTGGGCGGACCGGCGCTCGCGCAGAGGGCGCCAGCAGTCGCGCTCTCTCCGTCGCCACTACGGCCGGTGCCCCCGGCCGAGAACACGCCTGACCGGGTCGCGTGGGTGCCAGGAGCCTCACCCGACGCCGAGCTCGAAGCTCGAGCATCCGGTGCACCGCCGGGTAGGCGATCACACCCACCGGCGCGCCGGAGCGGAGCTCCCCGGACCAGGCCATCTTCCTCACAAAGGACCAGGCCATCTCCCTGACGAAGGACTGCACCATCTCCCTGACGAAGGACTGGGCCATCTCCCTGACGAAGAACCTGCTCGCTGCCCGTTCGAAACGCATGCTCCGACAGCCTGCCGGCAGCGGTCATGCCGGTACCGGCGAGAGCTGGAGATCCTCGACGCTCAGCGCCCGGCCGGTCTCGGCCTCGTACAGCTGGATCCTCTCGACGTCGACCGACACGGGCATCTCCGCTCCGGGAGCCGCCTGCCAGGTGTTACGGACCCTCGCCGCCAGCAGCGACGTTCCGACGCTCACATGCACGACCGTCTCGTGCCCCATCTGCTCGGTGACCTCCACACAGCACACGCCCATGGGCACCGAGGCTGCGGGGCGCACGGCGCCCAGGTGGAGATCCTCGGGGCGTACGCCGAGGCTGACCGGTCTCGGCTCGGCTCCCACCGCCCCGGCCCACCGCTCCGGCAGCGCGACCTGGATGCCCGATCCCTCGAAGCGGCACGAGGACCCGTCGCGCTGAAGCGTCCCCTTCAGGAGGTTCATCGGTGGCGATCCGACGAACGTCGCGACGAACTGCGTCCGGGGCCGCTCGTAGATCTCGTCGGGAGTGCCGACCTGGGCGACGCGGCCGTCGTGGAGGACCGCCACCATCGTTCCCATGGTCATCGCTTCGACCTGGTCGTGGGTCACGTAGAGCACCGTGGCTCCCAGCTCGTTCTGCAAGCGCTTGATCTCGATCCGCATGCTGGCCCGCAACTGGGTGTCGAGGTTGGACAGCGGCTCGTCCATCAGGAACACCTTCGGCTCCCGGGAGATCGCTCGTGCCAGCGCGACGCGCTGGCGCTGCCCGCCTGAAAGCGTCCCGGGCCGCCGGCCGAGAAGGCCCTCGATCTCGACGCTCGCCGCTACCCGCTCGACTCTCTCGGCGATCTCCTGTTTCGGCAGACCGATCGACCGCAACCCGAACGCGATGTTGTCGAACACCGTCATGTGCGGGTAGAGCGCGTACCCCTGGAACACCATGGCCACGTCCCGCTCGCCCGGCTTGGCGGAGGTGACATCTTTCCCGTCTATGAGGATACGGCCACGGTCTACGTGCTCGAAGCCGGCCACGAGCCGCAGCAGGGTGGTCTTGCCACATCCGGATGGGCCGAGGAGCACGGCGAAATCCCCGTCGTGGACCTCCAGGCTCACGTCGTCTACCGCAGCCGTCGACCCGAAGGCCTTCGACGCGCGCTCCACTGTCAGGTCAGACATACAGCATCACCACTCCTTGGTCTCATGGGGGCGGTCGACTTGGTCACTTCTCGCCCCTCTGTCCGGAAGCCGCTTCACTTCTCACCAGCCTGTCCGGCGACCGCTTCTATGAAGTACCGCTGGGCAAAGATGAACACCACGATGATCGGCAGCATCGTGAAGATGGCTGCCCCGGCAATCTCACGCCAGTGGGTCCCGTCGAAGCCCTGGAAGAACGACAGCCCGACCTCCACCGGCCTCGCGGCTGGTCCTTGGGTGATGATGAGCGGCCACTGGAAGGCGCTCCACTGTGTAGCGAAGGTAAGGAGCGAGACGGTCACCACAGCAGGTTTCGCCATCGGTACCGCCACCCTCCACAGGTACCGCCACCAGCCGACCCGGTCCAGCTGGCTCGCCTCCCACAGGCTCGGCGGCAGTGTCCTGAAGAACTGCCGGAACAAGAAGATGGCAAAGACGTTCGCCCCGAACGGCAGGATCTGGCCGGGAAGGCTGTTCAGCAGGTGCAGCCGGGCGGCTATCACGTAGTCGGGGATCAAGGTGGCCTCGGCCGGGACCATGAGCGCGGCAAGGAGCAGGACGAACAGTACCTCACGGCCCCGGAACTCCC
>JAJZWW010000077.1 GCA_021846485.1 Actinomycetes bacterium | reverse complement strand
GAGCGCCGCGCCGCGCAACGACTCGGCGCCCTCCCGGTCGCTCAGCCCCTCGAATGCGACCAGGTAGCGCTGCCGCCCGCCCGACGCCGCCATCGGGCCGGCGATGCAGACCACCAAGCGCCGGCCGTCGGGCGTGGTCAGCTCGGAGCCGGGCGCGACCCGTTCCGTCCGGTTGCTCACCAGCTCGACCACCACCTGGCCCCGCAGTCCGTGGGCCCGGACGACCCGCCCTACCTCGAGGCGGTCCGGAGCCACTGAACCCCGGTCAGTCGACGATGTCGACCGACACGTCACGACCCTCGGACGCGCCCGCGGCCCGCACGAGGGTGCGGATCGCCTGGGCGACCCTCCCCCGGCGGCCGATGACCCGGCCCATGTCGCCGGGATCCACCTGGAGTGAAAGCCGGGTCCCGCCGCGGGTCGGCACCGCCTCCACCGCTACCGCGTCGGGGTGGTCGGTCAGCGACCGAGCCAGGTAGTCGAGCACCTCCTCGGCCCGCCCAGGGCCCGATCGGCCCTGTCGGTCACCTACGGCATCGGCGGCAGGGTCGCTCACGACGACACGGGCTCGGCTACCGTCGCTGCCGGCACTCCGGTCTTCCACTCGTCGATGGCGCCCGACTGCTGCAGCAGCTTGGCGACCCGCTCGGTCGGCTGGGCGCCGTCACGTAGCCAGCGGATCGCCTTGGCGTTGTCGATCGAGACCTTCGACGGCTCGGCGCGTGGCTCGTAGCTGCCGAGGATCTCGCTGAACCGGCCGTCGCGCGGCGACCGGCTGTCAGCAGCCACGACCCGGTAGACCGGCTGCTTCTTCTTGCCCATCCGCATGAGGCGGAGCTTGACGGCCATCGGTGGGGGCTCTCTCCTGTTCGAGTGGCGGGCCGCTCAGCGACCACGCTTCTTCTTCTTGTGGGACTTGCGGCCCGACTTGGCGGTCGCCTTGGACATGCGACGCCCCATACCCGGGAGGTTGGACAGGCCTTTCATGTAGGACTGCATCTGCTTGAAACGGTCGAGCAGGCCGTTGACCTCGGCGGTGGTGGTGCCGCTGCCCCGGGCGATCCGACCCCGGCGGGAGCCGTTGATGATGCTCGGGTTGCGGCGCTCCTCAGGGGTCATCGAGTGGATGATCGCCTCGATCGGCTTCAGGGCACCGTCGTCGACCTCGGCGCTGCGGATCTCCTTGGGCAGCCCCGGGATCATACCGACCAGACCCGACAGAGGGCCCATCTTCTTCAGCTGCTGCATCTGGTCGAGAAAGTCCTCGAGGGTGAAGCTGCCCTCCTGGAGCCGGGACATGGCCCGTTCGGCCTCGGCCTGGTCGACGACGGCCTCGGCCTTCTCGATCAGCGAGAGCACGTCGCCCATGCCGAGGATCCGGTCGGCCATGCGGTCCGGGTGGAACAGGTCGAAGTCGCCCTGCTTCTCCCCGGTGGAGGCGAAAACGATCGGTCGACCCACCACCTCCTTGACCGAGAGGGCAGCGCCGCCGCGGGCGTCGCCGTCGATCTTGGTGACGATCACCCCGTCGAGCTCGAGCGTCTTGTGAAAAGCCTCGGCGGTCGCCACCGCGTCCTGGCCGGTCATGGCGTCGATGACGAGGAAGGTGTAGTGCGGCTCGGTGGCCTCCGAGATGCGCCGCACCTCGTCCATCAGCTCCTCGTCGACCGACAGCCGCCCGGCGGTGTCCACCACGACGACGTCCTTGCCGAGGCGGCGCGCTTCGGCCAGCCCGGCGGCAGCCACCGACACGGGGTCGGTCGGCTCGCTGTACACCGGCACCCCCGCCTCGGCGCCGAGGATCCGGAGCTGCTCCACCGCCGCGGGACGCTGCAGGTCTGCGCCGACCAACAGCGGCTGGCGGCCCTGCCGGCGGAACCACGCGGCCAGCTTCCCGGCGGCGGTCGTCTTGCCGGCGCCCTGGAGGCCGGCGAGGAGCACGACGGTGGGCGGGCGCGGGGCGTAGGTGACCCGCAGCGCCTCTCCCCCGAGGATCCGCCGCAGCTCGTCGTGGACAACCTTGACCACCTGCTGGCCAGGCGTGAGGCTCGCGGCGAGATCCGCTCCGACCAGCTGTTCCCGTACCCGGGTGACGAAGTCCCGCACGACCCGCAGGTTGACGTCGGCCTGCAGCAGGGCGAGGCGGATCTCCCGCAGGGCCTCGTCGACGTCGGCCTCCGACAAGCGACCCTTCCCGCGCAGGCGCGTGATGATGCCGTCGAAGCGGTCGCTCAGGGACTCGAACATCGCCCGATCAGGCTAGCCGCCTCGCCCCAGAGAGATCTCCGGTCGACCTCCCGGAGGCAGCACGCACACCAGCTGGTTAGCATCCTTCGCATCGCCTTCTTGATACGTCAGCCCCCAACAAGTCGATGGAGCCTGGCCGGCGTGATCGCCACACCGGGCGGCCTGCGATCCGGCTGGGTGCGGGTTCGGGACCAGCTGATCGAGGCCGTAGGTGAGGGGCGGCCACCGGCGGGCGAACCCACGGTGGTGGTCCCGGAGGGGGTGATCGCCCCGGGGTTCGTCGACATCCACGTCCACGGGGCCGTCGGCCACGACGTCAACGGCCCCGATCCTGAAGCGGTTGCCGTCCAGGTGCGGGCTGTCGCCGCCCACCATGCTGCCCACGGAACGACCTCGATCCTGCCGACCACCGTGTCTGCACCGGTCGAGCAGCTCGAGAGGGCGGCTCGTGGGGTTGCCCTCGCGGCCACCCTGCGGCGAGCTGGGGAGGCCACCATCCTCGGGATCAACCTCGAGGGTCCCTGGCTGGCGCCGTCGCGTCGTGGGGCCCACGACCCGCGCTGGGTTGCCCCGCCGGATCCCGACGGCTTGGCCAGGGTGATCGCCGCCGCCGGCAACGTGCGCCTCGTCACCGTCGCCCCCGAGCAGGTAGGAGCCCTGGCACTCATTCGCGCGGCGCGGGCAGCCGGGGTGGTCGCCTCCGTCGGGCACACTGCCGCCAGCTTCGAGGAGACGGTGGCTGCCTTCGACGCCGGGGCCAGGCACGTCACCCACCTCGGCAACGCCATGCCCGGCGTCGACCGCCGGCAACCCGGACCGGTCACCGCAGCGCTCCTCGACGGCCGGGCCACCGTCGAGGTCATCGCTGACGGCCACCACCTCCACCCGGGCTTCGTCCGCCTGGCGGCCACCAGCGTCGGGCGGCGCCTGGTCGCCGTGACCGATGCGGTGGCCGCGTGCGGGATGGTCCCGGGCCGCTACCGGCTCGGCGGCCTCGACGTGACCCTGGAGGGCGACACCGCCGCACTCAGCGACCAGCCCGCCACCCTGGCGGGTAGCGTCCTCACCATGGACCGCGCGGTCGGCAACCTCGTGCGCTTCGGGTTGCCACCAGCCGACGCGATCGCCGCCGCGACCTCCACCCCTGCCGGGGTGATCGGGGCGACCACCAAGGGCCGGTTGGAACCGGGGACCGACGCCGACCTCGTCGTCCTCGACCGCTCCTGGACGGCCGTGGCCACCGTCGCGAAGGGGATCGTCGCCCACGACCCTCTCGGCCGATTGGCGACCATCGCGCTCGTTCGCGCGGGCTCCGACGGGGATCCGATCCGCGGGTGAGTAGCGCCCTGACGACCCCGTCAGGGGACGTGCTCGCCAACCTCGCCTCGATGCTCCCCTCCCTCGCCCCGTCGGAGCAGCGGGTCGGCAAGGTCATCCTCAGCGACCCGGCCCGGGCCGCCCAGCTCACCATCACCGACCTCGCTGGATCGGCTGACACCTCCGAGACCACGGTGATCCGCCTCTGCCGGTCGGTCGGGGTCGGGAGCTACCCCAACCTGCGGATCGCCCTGGCCACCGCCGTCGGCCGCTCCGGCGTCGACCGAAGGACGCCCACTTCGCCCGACATCAGCCCCGAGGACGACCTGGCCGAGGTCGTGGCCAAGGTGAGCGCGACCGACGCCCGGGCCATCACCGACACCGCCGCCAACCTCGACATCGGCCAGCTCGGTGCGGTCGTTGACGCCATGGTCGCTGCCGACCGGGTGGACGTCTACGGCGTGGCGGCCAGTGGGTTCGTCGCCCAGGACCTGCAGCAAAAGCTGCACCGGATCGGGATCATCGCCCACGCCTGGAGCGATCCGCACATGGCGATCCCGTCGGCTGCCAACCTCAGCGCCGGTGATGTTGCGATCGGTATCAGCTACTCCGGGACCACGATCGACACCATCGACGCCCTCTCCGAGGCCAGTCGAGCGGGGGCTCGTACGGTCGCGGTGACGAACTTCTCCCGTTCCCCGATCGTGAAGGTCGCCGACCATGTCCTGCGGACGTCGGCGCCGGAGACCAGCCTGCGGTCCGGGGCCATGGGCAGTCGGATAGCGGCCCTGACGATCGTTGACTGCATGTTCTTGGGGGTGGCGCAGCGCCGCTACGACGCCACGGTGGAGGCCCTCGATCGTACGAGGGTCTCGGTCAGGAGCCGGCACCGCTCCCGACGCTGAGAGGCTTGCCAGGTCGAAGCCGGGCTGGCGGTCGGCGCGGGCAGCTCGCCGGCCAGAGCGCGGTGCTCAGTCGCCGGGCCTGGGCGGATTGCCGGTCCCGGGCGGGGCCAGGACCGCGTGGAGCTCCCGGCGAAGGGCCTTGATGGGTTCCTTGGCCCGGCTGTGGTGCACGGCGTTGGTGAGCAGGACGACCCACCTACCGCTCACCGGGTCGAGGGCGATGCTCGTGCCAGTGAACCCGGTGTGGCACACGGCGCTGGCCGGCCAGCCCTGGAGGAAGTCGAAACTGTCACCGCGGCAGACCCATCCGAGACCACGCCGGCCGCCGGTGGTGTCCTCGGTCCAGCACCGCTCGGCCCGACGCCTCAGGACAGCCGGCACCGGCCCGTCGCCTTCACCGACCCACCAAGTGGCGAAGCGGCTGAGGTCGGCAGCGGTGGCAAACAGCCCGGCGTGACCGGCGACCCCGCCGAGGAAGCGAGCGTTCTCGTCGTGAACGACACCAACCCACGGCGTACCGTCCGGGCGGCGCTCGGTGGCAGCGAAGGAGCTGACCGGGCCCGACGGCCTGAAGCCGGTGCTGCTGAGCCCGAGCGGGACGGCGACGCGCCGGCGGAAGGCCTCGTCGACAGGCGTGCCAAGGACCGCCTCGACGAGCTGGCCCAAGAGCATGAAGCCGACATCGGAGTAGCGGACGCTGGTGCCGGGCTCATCGACAGGGCGAATCTCGCGGATCGCTCGCCAGGCCCCGTCGGCGTCGGCATGGCTGGTCCACGACTTCACCGTGGCCGGCAGGCCACTGGTGTGGGTGAGCAAACGTTGGAGGGTGACCCCCGGATTGTCGCCGGCCGCCCCCGGGAGCCGGTCCCCGATGGGGTCCGACAGCCGGACCCGCCCGTCGGCGACCAACCCGAGCACCAAGACCGTCGTGCACACGACCTTGGTGAGCGACGCCAGGTCGAAGGTGCGACCAGCGGTCATCTCCCGCTTCGCGCCCGGGGTGGTGTCAGCCAGGCCCCACACCCAGGTGGCGGTCGTGCCGTGGCGATCGCCAGTGGTCAGCACGGCTCCGGGGATGTCGGCGGACGGTGTCGCCGCTTGGAGAAGCTGCTCGGCGGCTGTCATCGCCGGCATGACCCAAGGGCAGCGGCGGCGAGGAGCAGCGCCCCGCCCTCTGGCCTCCCGAGCGGACGCTGGGCGCCGCAGCGGGCAGCAAAGGCATCCCACACAAGGTCCGCGGAGAACACGCCCCCGATCCCGGCCACCGGAAGGGGCCCGAGGCGAGCGCGGACGTGTTCGGCCAGTTCGGCCAACCGGCGGCCGGCCTCGTCCACGATCGTCGCCGCCACGGCGTCGGTGCGGGCTAGCTCAGTCACCGCCGGGGCGAGTCGGGCCAGCAGCGACCGGTCCGTCGCGTGCTGATAAACCAACCCGACCAGCTCCTCGGTGCTGACCCCGCTGGCGGCCTGCACCACCTGTGCCAGGCGTTCGGAGCCCGGCACGCCGTCCCGCAGCCGGAGGGCGGAGCGGACGGCCTCTCGGCCGATCCAGTAGGCGCCGCCGTCGTCACCGAGGAGGAAGCCGTGCCCGCCGGCGCGGGCGGAGCGCTCACCGTCCGAGCCGATGGCGACCGAGCCCGTCCCGGCGGCGACGATGATCCCGGGGCCGCCGAGGAAAGCGCCGAGGCGGGCGATCTCGGCGTCGACGACCACGGTGGCCACCCGGCCCGACTGCGCGGCGACGTCCGACGCCAGCTGCTGGGCCCGTTCATCGGTGCGGACTCCGGGCATGCCAACGCCCATGACGTCGCCTCGCTCCTCCACCACCAGGGCAGCCAGCCGCTCGGCGACATCCGGTGTGAGCACGGCGTTCATCGGTGGGAGCTGCCGCCAGCCGATGATCCGGCCCCCCTCGGCGATCGCGACCCGCGTCGAGCGACCGCCGGCATCGACGCCCACGAGCCGCCCGGCGACGACGGGGACCGCACCGTCGGGGAGGACCACTCGGGACGTCCCATCGGGGAGAACCAGCGGGTCCGGCCCTGTCACGCCTTCACGGCACCGACCGCAGTCGCCTGGATCAGCTGGCGTTGGGTGGCTGCGAAGAGCACCACGAGGGGCAGGCTGGCAACGACGATCGCAGCGGCCAGCAGGGTCCGCTCGCGCTCGTTGGCGCCGTAGAACTGGTAGATGCCACGGGTGATCGGGAACAGGTTGGGATTCGCGAGCAGCACCACGGGACCGATGATGTCGTTCCAGACACCGAGCAGGCCGTACAGGAAGGTGATGAGCAGGCCGGGCCGCACGAGCGGCACCATCACCGACCACAGGTAGCGCAGATAGCCGGCACCGTCCATGAACGCCGCCTCGTCGAGCTCCTTGGGGACGCTAGCGATAGCGGCCGTGAGCAGCACGACACCGAGCGGGATGCCCGGTTCGACGTGCAGGACGATGTAGCCGATTCGGTTGTTCCACAGGTCCAGGTACCGGGCCTCGACGAACAGCGGGATGATCGCCAAGGGCAGGAACAACCCAACGGCGACGCTGCTGTAAATCAACCCGGCCCCGCGCATCAGCCGCCGCCCGACCGGGAAGGCAATGAGAAGGGCCAGGACGGTCGCCAGACCGGCGGCGAGGATAGAATAAAGCGCAGTGTTCGCCAGCTCAACACCCAACCCGGCCTGGGCCCACGCTGATCGGAAGTTGCCCGGTCGCGGGGAGGCGATCGGCGGGATCAGCGGGCTGCGGAGGAAATGGGCCGGCGACTCAAAGGCCAGCATCACCACGTACAGCACCGGCAGCAAGAACAGCAACACGATGAGGGCGCCCGCCACACCCCGGGCCGCTCGCCGGGTCGAGCGGGCGCCGCGGGGGGCCCTCGAGTCCGGGCGTTGAGCCGTCGCCGTCAACGCGCACCGCTAGACAAGAAGGCGGCGCTCTCTGCGACGCAGCAACGCCAGCAGCGGCAGCGCCACGGCGAGGGTGAGGACGAACAGGGCGACGCTCACCGCTGCGCCATAGCCGAGGTCGGCGCTGCTCCCGAAGGCGGAGGTAAACGCAAGCATTCCGAGGGTGTTGGTGCCGTTCTGACCGTCAGTGAGGACGTATATCAGGTTATAGGTCGTGAACGAACCGACCACGGCGAGGAGGACGTTGACGGTGACCGATGGGGCGAGCAGCGGGAAGGTGATGCTGGTCAAGCGCCGCCACGGCCGGATCCCGTCAATGGCCGCCGCCTCGTAGACCTCGGGGTTGATGGCCCGCAGGCCACCGATGAACACCAGGGCCGAGAAGCCCACGTTCTGCCACGACTGGACCAGGATCACCAGAGGCATCGCCGCCCCCGACGAACCGAAGAACGCAGACGACGCCCCAAACAGCCCCAGAAACCCCGCAGCTGGGCCGGCCTGGGGGTTGAAGATGAGAATCCAAATGAGACCGACGATGGTCACGCCCAAGACGACCGGGAGGAACACCAGGAGACGCATGAGGGCCGCGCCACGGGTATTGCCGACGAGCCGGTGAGCCAGGATGAGCCCGACGGCGTTCTGCAAGAGAGTGACCCCGACCACGAACACGACCGTCGCCCCCAAGGCCCCGACGAAACCCGGCCGCTCCGTCGTGGCCATGGCGGTGTAGTTGACAAAGCCGGTGAAGTGGGTAGTCGAGCCGGCCAGGCCCGAGTAGTCGGTGAACGACACGGCGAGGTTGCCGATGGCCGGGGCCACACCGAAGAGCACGTATACACCCAGGCCGACTGTCAGTCCAACCCACATGACCCCCCGGGACGGCCGGCTGAGCAGACGGCCCGGGGCGGTCCTGCGCCTCGCCCTGTCGGCGCAAGACCCCGCTGGCCTTGGCCTTGCGCCAGCGGCAATCCCGCCTGACCCCGGAGCCCGCCAGTCGGTCTCCGGCGCAACCGTCCCGGTCACGTCAGGACGTCTTCCAGTCCTGCTGGTACAGCTGCTCCACCTGCGCCGGTGTCTTCGAACCGGAGATCACGTCCTGCTGAAGCTTCGGCCAGTTGTTGGGCTGGTCCCAGTAGGCCGCCGTAGGAGAGAGCGAAGGGAACAGCTTCCCACTGCTGACCCCCTTGCCGAACCAGCTGCCCATGGTCTGAGCCGTGAACCCGGTGAAGTTGCCGGAGCGCTCGGATGGCGAGATTCCAGTGATATCGACGTACTGGGCGTAGATCTTCGGCTCGGAGAAAAAAGCCAGCCACTTCATGGCCGCCGTCTTGTGCTTTGACGCGGCCAGCACAGAGAACGTGAGGTTGCTCGCCTCGTACGGTTGGTTGTTGGCCGCTGTGTTGCTCCCTGGGAGGGGAAAGAAGCCGACCTGCATGGACGGATTGGCCTGGTGCACGGCCGCCAGGTCCCACGAGCCATCGAGCAGCATGGCGGCATCGCCCTTGGCAAAGTCACCCGGCATCGACTCCCATGGTATTCCCGTGTAGTTGGGCTCCAGGTATCTAGCGATGGTCTTCTCCTGCTGCATCACCTTCGTGAACTGAGGCGAGGTCCACTTCACAGTCCCGTTCTCCAGGCCCAGAGCGAGGTTACCGCCCGGTGCCGACGGGTACCAGTCATCGGCGATCAGGTTGTAATAAAGGAACTGCAGGTAGGTCGGGCCGACGTTTCCGAGGGCGTCGAAAAGCGGCGTCACGCCCTTGGATTTGAGCGTCTTCAATACGGTGAGGAACTGGTTGTAGGTCGTGGGGACGGACAAGCCGTACTTGGAGAAGGTTGCCTTGTTATAGAAGACCCCCTCTTGGTACGCGCCCGACACGACGCCGTAGACCTTGCCGTTGTACGTCTCGCTCTTCACCGCGCCCGGGGTGTAGGAGGACAGGAAGCTCTGGCCATTGAGTGGAGCGAAGACGTTGTGTGTGCTCCAGTACTGCCACGTGGTCTCATTGGCCTTGGTTGCCTTCAAGGGCAGCGGTTGGAACGGCGGATAGTCCGTGACGATGTCGGCGCTCCCCGAGTCCACGCTCGTCTGCAGCAGCGTGGCGTACGGACCGGTGATATCCGCGGCCGTGCGGAGGTTGACGTTGATGGACGGGTTGGCTTTGTGGAACTCAGCGTCGATCTGCTTGAGCGCCTGGACCGCAGGTGGGTTGACCCACGTCTCTACGGTGAGGGTCTGCTTCCCACCGCCCCCACTGGAGGAGGTGGTGCCGGAAGTCCCGCTCGTGGCGCTGCTGGCGGTCGCACCACACGCTGCGGCGAGCAGGGCGAGCGCGGCCAGGGCTGCTCCACCCTTCGCCTTGTTCAGGGCCCGCACGCGTCCGCGGGCGAGGGCGCGACTCATGCTCATGTGTCGCTCCTTGGTGGCTGTTGATGTCGGCGGTACCATGCCGCACCTCCCTCTCTGATGTCAAAATTCTACCGGTTGCCGCTCCACCCCGCCACTCGGCTACATCATGGTCGCCCGACGAGAGTTTGGTCTGTCGGGGATCGCGCCAGGATCGCGGTCAGCGTTGCGACCCTCTGGACTGCACCGTCGGCCGCTCGCAGCATCGATCGGCCGGCACTGGGGGCGCCAGCGGACCCGGGATCGTGGGTTGCCTCGCTGACCGACACCGACCGCCTCGACCTCGACGGCCGGGTGCTGACCCAGGCGTTGCTGGGTGACGAGGCGTCAGTGCTGGCTGTACAGGGGGAGTGGCTCCGCATCCTCCTCCCCGATCAACCCTCGTCGCTCCACGACGGCGGGTACCCGGGTTGGGTCCCCAGTTGCCAGGTCGTGCCGTGGCCCCCCGCACCCTCCGGACGGGAGATCGTCATCTCGGCGCTCACCACGGCGGGCCATCGACCGCTCGGTCTCGGCACGGCGCTGCGAGCTGGCCCCAACGACCTGCGGACACTCACCGATGAACCGGTGGAGGTAGCGGCAGCCCAGCTGACGGCTCCGAGCGGCAACAGGGCGACCGTGGTCCATGCCGCGGAGGCCTTCCTCCTCCTCCCCTACCTGTGGGGCGGCGCCAGCGGTTGGGGCGTCGACTGCTCCGGCCTGGCGTGGCTCTGTCACCGCCGGTGCGGTGTGCGCATACCCCGCGACGCCCACGACCAGTTGGCTGCCGGCACGGAGGTGGACCTCGCCCGGGTGGAGCCGGGCGACCTCGTCTTCTTCGCCCGGCCCGGTGAGCGAATCCACCACGTCGGCATCGCCAGCTCCGGAGGGGAGATGCTGCACGCACCGGAGACCGACAGGGGGGTGGAGCGCCGCCCGATCGCCCGGACCGGAGCCGACCCGGTGGCGGCCCGCCGCTACCTCGACTCCTGATACCGACAAGCCGCTGATCTCGACGACCCTGCTAACGTCAACAAGTTGCTCTGCAGGACGCAGATAGGTAATCTTCCGACATGTTACCGGAAGGATCTGAGCTGTCGTCGCTCGACGCGAG
>JAJZWW010000076.1 GCA_021846485.1 Actinomycetes bacterium | reverse complement strand
CCCCCGGGCGGCGCGGTTGGCCACCGAGCGGGCGGCCGACGAGGTCGCCGCCCGGGCGACGGGGGACCGGGACCTCGTAGCCGACGCGATCGGCCGGGTTGTCGAGGGGCGCAGGTACGGGAAGTCCCTCACCCTGGCGTTCGGCGCCAGCGACGCCGAGCACCGTGTCCGCGCCCTGTCCCGCCGGCCGCCGCGCCGGCGGCCCGGCACGACCGCCGCGCTCGCCGGCCTGGGGTTGGTGGCAGTGGTCTCGACCATGGTGGCCGGCCACGACGTGGTCGAGTTGTTCCAAGCCGCCATGCACCACCCGGTCGCCCTCGCCGCGGGCCCCTGACCCGGGCGACGAGAGGCCAAACGCTTCGGGCTCCCCGGGCGCGCGGCTCAGGGCCGCCTGGGAGGCTCGGACCGCCGGCGGCGGTCGGGACGGGCGCCAGGTCCGGTGCTGCGACGCCTCCCGGCATTGCCGGCCCGTTCCCGGGCCGCCGACGCCTTGGCAGCCAGTGACCCCGGGGCGGCGCGAGGCGCCGGGGGCGCCGGACGGGAACCCTCGGTGCCAGCGCCGCCGGTCCCCGCCCCGGCGGGCGTCCCCCGGCGGGTTACTCGCACGTAGGACCTCCAGCGGTGCCAGACAAACACCGCGACCGCTAGCACGACCAGCGCGGCGAGCAGGTAGCCGGCGTCGCTGAAGCCCTTCATCACCGCCCGCCAGCTCCCGCCGATCCCGTAGCCGATGAGCGCCATCAACGAGTCCCAGATCAGCGAGCCCGCCGCGGTGAGGACCCCGAAGCGCAAGAGGGGCACCTCGGCCACGCCGGCGGGTACCGCGACGAAGTTGCGGATCACCGGCAGCAACCGGCTGCCGAAGACGCCGAAGCGCTCGTGGCGCCCGTACCAAGCCTCCGCGCGGTCGAGGTCCTCGGTGGTCATCAACACGTAGCGGCCGTAACGCTCGACGAAGGCTCGGCCGCCGTAGAAGCCGATCGCCCACGCTATGTAGGCCCCCACGATCTCCCCGGTGACGCCGGCGGCGATCGCCCCCGGCAACGACAGCCTCCCCTCGGCGGCCAGCACCCCGGCAAACCCGAGGGTCAGCTCCGAAGAGGTCGGGACGCAGCAGGACTGCAGCACCGACAGGACGAAGACCGCCACCAAGCCCGACGAGGCGACGAAGTGGGTGAAGTTGAGCAGGGCCAGCATGGAACCTCCAGGGTAGGGGCCGGGCGGTCGGGACCACGCCCGCGCCCCTCGGCTGCAGCATGCTACAACGAAGTAGTAGACGGGGGAGAGCCCCACTCGGGCTCCAGTCGGAGCTCCGGCTTGCCGACCATCGGAGGATGGATCCGCGGTACCTGAAGATGTGGGTGAAGCTGGTCACGGTCGCGATCGGCCTGGCCGTCACGATCTGGTCGCTGCGGGCCGCGCCGCTCCTCGGCGGGGGTTCGGGACCGGCGTCTCCGGGCGGCCTGGCGCACAACGGGATCGCCGGGGCCTGCCAGGAGCAGCGGCTCGCCGGCCAGATCGACGGGAGCACCGGGGGCTCCAGCGCCGGCACGCTGGCGACCTCCGGGGTGAGCGGGGGAGCCCGAGCCCTGCTCCGGGAGCTCGACGGCAGCTCGCTGGCGTGCCCGTCGACTCCGGGATGACCTCCCCGGTAGGTTGGGTCGGGTGCTGGAGCAAGAGGTGCGGGGGGAGGCGGGTCGCCGGCGGACCTTCGCGATCATCAGCCACCCCGACGCCGGCAAGACCACGCTGACCGAGAAGTTCCTCCTCTACGCCGGTGCAGTCGCGGAGGCCGGGGCGGTCAAGGCCCGCGCGGGAAGGCGGGCCGCCCGTTCCGACTGGATGGAGCTCGAACAGCAACGGGGCATCTCGGTGAGCTCCACGGTGATGCAGTTCACCTACCGGGACCGGGTGGTCAACCTGCTCGACACACCCGGCCACCGGGACTTCTCCGAGGACACCTACCGGGTGCTGGCGGCGGCCGACGCCGCGGTGATGGTCCTCGACGCCGCCAAGGGCATCGAGCCCCAGACCCGGAGGCTGTTCGAGGTCTGCCGGGCGCGCCGGCTCCCGGTGCTCACCTTCCTCAACAAGCTCGACCGCCCCGGGCGGGATCCCCTGGAGCTGCTCGACGAGATCCAGGACCAGATCGGCCTCGAGCCAGCCCCGATCACCTGGCCGGTGGGGATCCCCGGTGAGCTGCGCGGGATCCTCGACCGCCGGGACGGGACCGCGGTCCGCTACCAGCGCAGCGCCCGAGGAGCGAGCGAGGCGTCCGAGGAGCGCCTGGGACCCACCGAGGCGGCGGCCGCCTTCGGAGAGGAGTGGGTGGCCGCCCGTGAGGCCGCCGCGCTGCTCGACGCGGTCGGCGCGAGCTTCGACCAGAAGCGCTTCCTTGCAGGGGAGTCGAGCCCCCTCTTCGTCGGCTCGGCACTCACCAACTTCGGGGTGCGCCACCTCCTCGAGGCCGTGGTCGACCTGGCCCCCGCGCCGTCGCCGGCGCTCGACGCGCTCGGCGCATCGCGCCCCGTCGAGGCGCCCTTCAGCGGCTTCGTGTTCAAGCTGCAGGCCAACATGAACCCGGCACACCGGGACCACGTGGCCTTCGTCCGGGTCTGCTCGGGCCACTTCGAGCGGGGCATGGTCCTCACCCACGGGGCGACGGGCAAACCGTTCGCCACCAAGTACGCCGCCTCGCTGTTCGGCGCGGAGCGCACCACTGTCGACGACGCCTGGCCCGGCGACGTGGTCGGGCTGGTCAACGCCGGCGGACTGAGCGTCGGCGACAGCCTCTACGAAGCGGTCCCCGTAGCCTTTCCCCCGATCCCCACCTTCGCCCCCGAGCTGGTGGCGAGCGTCCGGCCGAAGGACCTGTCGCGCGCCAAGCAGTTCCGCCGGGGTCTCGACCAGCTCGAGCGAGAAGGCGTGGTCCAGGTCCTCCACCGCCTGGGAGGGGACCCCGAGCCGGTGCTCGCCGCCGTCGGGCAGATGCAGTTCGAGGTCTTCGCCCACCGCATGGAGCACGAGCTCGGGGCGGCGGTCGAGCTCGGCGTCGCGGAGCAGCGCACCGTGCGGAGCACCGACGCCGAGACGGTCCCCGAGCTGCGAAACGCAGGGGGCGTGGAGCTGCTCGAGCGGAGAGACGGGACGATCCTCGCGGTCTTCCCCAGCCCCTACTGGCTGACCCGCCTGGAGAGCGACCACCCCGAGTGGACCCTGGAAGCGATCGTCACCTCGTGAACGCCGGGCAGCGCTCACGCCAGGGAGCGACACTCTCCAGGCTGGAGGCGAGGCGGACCAGGAGGGCCTCCTCCCACGGCCCGCCGACCAGCTGCACCCCTATCGGCAGGCCCGACGGCGCCTGGTGGAGCGGCAGGGAGATCGCCGGCAGCCCGGTGACGTTGAAGATCCCCGTGTAGGCGGCCATCTGCAGCACCGGCAGGGCGGGACCTCCCGCCGCCTCGTGGGCGGCGGCCAGGACAGCACCGGCCTCAGGTGGCTCGATCGTCATCGTCGGGGTGAGCAGCACGTCGAAGTCGTCCCCGAAGCGGGCCACCAGCTCGCGGGTGTAGCGCTGGAGGCGGTGGACCGAGCGGACGTAGGCGAGGCTGTCCACCGCCTGGGCGGCGGCCCGGTTGGCCCGCACATGGGGCTCGGTCCGGTCCCAGTCCAGGTCCTCGTAGTCGGCGAGGCCGCTGTTGACCACGTCGAGGAAGGCGGTCAGGGCCTCGTCGGGGAGCTCAAGGGGTACCGGCACGACCGGGTGGCCGATCGCCTCGAGGGTCCTCGCCGCGCCGTCCACCGCGTCCCAGCACGCCGGGTCCAGCGTGAGCCCGAGGGGCACGGTCTCGACCAGCCCGACGCGAAGCGGCGCCTGGGGTGCTCCGAGCTCGGACAGGAACGGGCGCTCGGGGGCCGGGGCGTTGTACCAGCACGCCCGGTCGGGGCCACTGATCCAGTCGAGCACCGCTGCGGTGTCGGCCACGTCCCGAGTGACCACCCCCTCGACCGAGCCGCCCTCCCAGGAGGTCACCCGGGCCGGCACCCGTCCCCGGCTGACCTTCAACCCGACCAGTCCGCAGCAGCTCGCCGGGATGCGGATCGACCCTCCGCCGTCGTTGCCGTGGGCCACGGGGAAGATCCCGCCGGCGACCGCTGCCGCCGCTCCGCCGCTTGAGCCGCCCGGGGTGCGCCGGAGGTCCCAGGGGTTCCGGGTGATCCCGTAGCGGACGTTCTCGGCTGCGGTGATCGGGCCGAGCTCGGGGGTGTTGGTCCGCCCGGTGAGCAAGAACCCGGCACGGCGCAAGGCGTCGACCACCAGCTCGCTCTCGCCAGAGGGGCCCCGGGGGGCCGCCCACGAGCCGTAGGTGACCGGCCAGCCGGCGACCTCGGTGAGGTCCTTCACCGGCATCGGCACGCCGAGGAAGGGCGGGAGCTGCTCGGCCGGCTCGCGCGCCACCCGCTCGGTCATCTCCCGGGCCTCGGCCCGGGCCACCTCGTCGTCGCGCCAGACCAGCGCACCGAGGGCCCCGTCGCGCTCGTCGGCGGCGGCCAGGCAGGCCTCCAGGATCTCGCTCGGGCTGACCTCCCGGCGGTGCACTGCCGCAGCCAGCTCGAGGGCGGTCCACTCGGGAAGGGGGCGGCGGTCGCTCACGGGCGGACGATAGCGCCTCGCGGCTCCCCGGGCCCGCCTACCGCGCACCCCGAGTGGGTGGGGGCAGGCCCGGGATGCGGACCGCCGGGAGGGGTGACCAGCCAGGCGTCGATCACCGCGAGCATCGCGCGGCGAAGCTCCGGCGGCGCGGTCGAGGTCCGCACCGAAGCGGCCGCGAGGCCAGCGTCGTCGAAGCCGTGCACACACCGGGCGATCGCGTACTGAACGAGCAGGCCTGCGCCGAAGAGCAGCGGGTCGTCGGCGCCGAGGGCGACGGGGCCCCTGCGTCGAACAAGGCACGTAGCGACCCCCCGATCGGCGGAGACCCGGAGTGCAGCGCGGCGGGCAGATCGACGCCGCGCTCGTCCGTCCACTCGACCAGCGTCGTGCCGCACCCCGCCGACAAGTGCAGGTGCAGGTGGGCCTTGGGCAGCAGGCGGAGGTCGCGCCCGTCCATTCCCTGATGCCAGGGGCCCGGGCGCCCACCACGCTTCCCCGGGGCCCAGGGACGCCCGTGGCATACGCCAGCTGGCCTGGGACCAGGGATCGCCGGACGCCATGCCGATCCGGTAGGGTGGCTTTCACATGGTCTGCCGATGACGACGATGACGACCCAGTCGGCACCGCCCGTGTGGCGGTTCGCCCGCCGAGTGGAAGGCGCCGGCGACGGGGTCGGAGCCATCCTTGCCCTGGCCGACCCGGGCGACGCCATTGCCCTCTCCGGCGGCTTCCCCGCCCCCGAGACCTTCCCCACCGAGGTGCTCGGCGACCTCCTCGGGCAAGCCGTGGGGCGAGGCGCGCCGGTGGCCCTCCAGTACACCGCCACCGAAGGTCTCTTGGCGTTGAGAGCGACCCTGCGGCGCTGGATCCGCTGGGGGCAAGGGGTCGAGCCGCCCGAGGATGGCCTGATAGTGACCAGCGGGGGGGTGGAGGCGCTCTCGCTGCTCGCCCGCTGCCTGGTCGACCCCGGCGACCGGGTCCTGGTCGAGAGCCCCACCTACCTCGGGGCGATCGACGTGTTCTCCGGCATGGAGGGCCGTGTGGAGGCGGTGCCGACCGACGGGGAGGGCGTCGACCCCGACGCCCTCGACGCGGCCCTCGCCACGCGGCCGACCCCGAAGCTGCTCTACGTGATCCCCGACTTCCAGAACCCAACCGGTCGCTGGTGGAGCACCGAGCGACGCCGGGCGGTCGTCTCGGTCTGCCGCCACCGCGGGGTGCCAGTCGCCGAGGACGTCGCCTACAGGGAACTGGCCTTCGACCCCGAGGACCGGCCGAGCCTGTGGTCCCTCGGACCCGACGTCGTGGTCCAGGTCGGGACCTTTTCCAAGATCTTCTTCCCGGGGGTGCGATTGGGCTGGGCCGCCGGCGACCCGGCGCTGGTCGCGGCGATGACCGTGGCCAAGCAGGGTTCCGACCAGTGCGCCGGGGGGCTCGGCCAGTGGCTGGCCGAGCGCTACCTCGCAGGCGGCCACCTGGAGGCGGGGTTGCGAGCGGCCCGTTCCCTCTACGCCGAGCGGGCCAGCGCCCTCGGATCCGCCCTCGCCCGCCACCTTCCCCAGGGCTGCACCTGGACCCGCCCGGAGGGAGGCTTCTTCGCGTGGGTGAGCGCCCCTGCCGGCGTGGACACCGCCGCCCTGGTCCCCGAGGCCCACCGCCAAGGGGTCGCCTACGTCCCCGGGGTCCCGTTCTTCCCCGGCAGGAACGAGACCCGCCATCTTCGGCTGTCGTACAGCCGGGCCACCGCCGAGCAGATCGACGAGGGGGTCCGCCGCCTCGGCAGGGTCCTTGCCCAGGCGACCGAGGAGGTCCAGCGATGAGCACCAACCCGCATTTCAGCCTCGACGGGGCCGGGCGGCCCGAGGCCCCCGGGCGCTTCGTCGACGTCTCCGCCATCGAAGCGGTCACCTTCGTGGACGGGCTCGACTTCCGCCCGGTGCTCGGAGAGCACACCATGGTCAACTTCGTGTCCTTCCAGCCGCGCACCGAGGCGCCACGCCACGCCCACCGGGAGGAGCAGATCGTGATCGTGCTCGAGGGCGAGCTCGACTTCGACATCGACGGCGAGGAGCGCACCCTCCGCGCCGGTGGCGTCGCGGTGGTGCCCCCCTGGGTGCCGCACGGGGCCCGCACCCACGAGCAGCCCTGCCTCGAGGTCGACGTCTTCAACCCGCCGCGCGAGACCCTCCTCGGCCACGCCCGGGCGCAGCGGGACCGGGCCGGGGCGACCCGGTCCGGCGGACCCGGGACGCGCTGATGCAGCTCGGGCTCGGTGGTCGGAGGGCGGTGGTCACCGGGGGCAGCAAGGGGATCGGCTACGCGATCTGCGAGGAGCTGCTCGCCGAGGGCGCCTCGGTGGTCTTCTGCGCCCGCCACGGCGACGACGTCCGCAGCGCGGCCGAGCGACTAGCCGAGCGGGGCACGGTCAGCGGTGTGGTCTGCGACGTCACCGACCCCGTAGACGTGGAGCAGATGGTCTCCGCCGCGGCCAGGACCCTCGGCGGGGTAGACGTCCTCGTCAACAACGCTGGCGGTGCCCACCCCGGCGGCTTCGAGGACCTGAGCGACGACGACTGGCGCCGTGACCTGGACGTCAAGTTGTTCAGCCAGATCCGCTGCACCCGCGCCTGCCTCCCCCACCTGGCGGCCAGCCCGGCGCCCCGGGTGGTCAACATCAACGCGGTCTACGGTCGCTACCCCGACCCGGCTTTCTTCGCCACCTCGGTCAATCGGGCGGCCTGCCACAACCTGACCAAGGTCCTCGCCGCCCAGTACGGGCCGAGGGGGATCCTCGTCAACAGCGTCAACGTCGGCTTCGTGGACACCCCCCAGTGGGAGCGCATCCGCGCCGCCCGGGCCCCGGAGAGCACCCGGGAGGAGCTGCTGGCCCGGCTGGCCGCGGCCGAGGTGCCCCTCGGCCGGGCCGGCACCCCAGACGAGGTCGCCGGGGTGGTCGTCTTCCTCGCGTCGGACCGGGCCTCCTACGTGACCGGCGCGGTCGTCGACGTCGCCGGCGGGATGGGCCGGTGAGCCCCCCGGTGGAGCGGCGCCTGCGAACCGACCGCCTTCCCACCGGCGAGCGGCTGCGCCTGCTCAGCGACCCCGGCTTCGGCCGGGTGTTCAGCGAGCACATGGTGACCGCGACCTTCGACGGCGACGCCGGCTGGCACGACGTCGCGGTCGTCCCCTTCGCGCCGCTGTCGCTCAGCCCGGCGAGCGCGGTCCTCCACTACGCCCAGGCAGTCTTCGAGGGGCTGAAGGCCTACGCCCAGCCCGACGGGTCGGTGGCGGTGTTCCGGCCTGCGGCCAACGCAACCCGCTTCGCGGCCAGCGCCCGGCGCATGGCGATCCCCCCGCTGCCGGAGGACCTCTTCGTGGTGGCCGTCGAGGAGCTGGTACGAGCCGACCGGGACTGGGTTCCCGATGGGGGCGAGGCGAGCCTCTACCTGCGCCCGCTGCTGTTCGCCGACGACCCGGCCCTGGCGGTCCGGCCGAGCGACCTCTACCGCTTCGTGATGCTGGCCTCTCCGGTCGGAAGCTACTTCGCCGGCGGCATCGCCCCGGTGACCGTCTGGCTGTCCACCGACTACGCTCGGGCCGCCCCGGGCGGCACCGGCGCAGCCAAGTGCGCCGGCAACTACGGCGGGAGCCTGGTCGCCCAGGCGCAGGCGGAGCAGCACGGCTGCCACCAAGTGGTCTGGCTCGACGCCTTCGAGCACCGCCAGGTGGAGGAGCTGGGAGGGATGAACGTGTTCTTCGTCGAGAGCGACGGATCGGATGTCACCCTGGTCACCCCCCCGCTGACCGGCACGCTCCTCGCGGGGGTGGTGCGCGACTCCCTCCTCCGCCTCGCCCCTTCGCTCGGCTACCGCTCCGTCGAGCGGAGCGTCACCGTCGAGGATTGGGAGAGCGGCTGCCGCTCGGGCAGGATCACCGAGACCTTCGCCTGCGGCACGGCCGCGGTGGTCACCCCGGTCGGCGAGGTCCGCCACTCCCGGGGCAGCTGGGTAGTGGGGGACGGGAACCCCGGCGAGGTCAGCCTGCGGGTGCGCTCGGCACTGCTCGACCTCCAGCACGGCCGGGCCCCGGACACCTTCGGCTGGATGCACCCCGTCGACGCCTGACCCAGCCATTGCGTCGCCAGCCGCGGGTCACTGCGGGAGGTGCTCCTCCAAGGTGGCCAGCAGCTCCCCGGCGAAGTCCTTGGCCGGCATCTCCGCCAAGCAGAGGAAGGTCTCGGTCCGCTCCACGCCCCCGATGGTCCACACCCGCTCGAACAGCAGCTGGCGGAGGTGCTCGTGGTCCCTCACCCGGACCCGGGCCAGAAGGTCCATCGACCCGGTGACCACTCCGATGCCCTCCACCTCGGGGATCGCGTGCATCGCCTCGAGGATCGCTCCCCGATCGCTGCTCGCGCTGACCGCCAGGTACACGCCGGTCCCGTAGCCGAGGGCGGCCCAGTCGATGTCGACGCGGTAGCCACGGATCACCCCGGCGCGCTCCAAGCGGGCGATGCGCTCACCGATGGCCGGGGGCGACATGTGCAGGTGGCGCGCCAGCGCCCGCTGGCTCACCCGAGCGTCAGCGGCCAGCAGCTCCAGGAGGGCCACGTCCACCGCATCCAGCCTTGCCCGGGGGGTGGGCGTACCGACGGCCGCCGCGATACCCGCCAGCGGGGTCCGCTCCCCCGTTGCTCCCGGTGTCGGCGAAGGAGAGGTCTTTCCCCTTCGCCTCTTGTCATCTGCCATATGCACATGCTAGTTTTGCTTCCTGGCGGCACGTGCTCAACGGGACATGCTGTTCAGCCGATCAGCCCGGCCAGGCCGGGGGCCAGCCAGGAGGGGGGGCCGCAGGCCGATCCGATAGTCGACGTCGCTGCAGCCACGGGCCCAGCTCCCCCGGGGCTCGCTGCGCGCATCTGACGCCATCGCAATCAGCCTGTCGGTGCTCGCCCCGGGCATGGGCATGGCTATGGCGCTCAACACCGGCGGGGTCGCGGGTGTGGCCAGCGACTCGACACAGCTGTCGTTCGTCCTCGGCGGGGTCGCCTGCCTCACCTCGGGTTACCGAAGAGAACCCTGCCTGCTGGACTGTTTCGCGCTCAACCCGCAGGTGGGAGCTGGTGAAGAAGTCCAGCGGGCAAGCTCCTTCTCGGTAGTGGTGATCGGCTCCACCCAGCGGATGGCCGTCGCCGGCTACGCCTACACCTCCGGAGCCTCGGCACGCAGGTCGACTTCCTGGCCGGCTGGATGTACGCCCTCGACATGGCCGCCTTCGTCCCGATGACCACGGCCGCCGTCGGCCACCTGGCAGCCAGCCTCCTCGGGGGCGACCCGGGCTACCCCGAGATGGTCCTCGTCCCAGATCCGACCACCTTCCGGCGGCGTCCCCCGGGATCAACTCCCCCGCCGCGACGCCCCGTTCAAGGCCACCGCCTGCCGGACCAGGTCCTTGAAGAGCTCTTCGTCGATGCTCTCGCCCTCGTGGATGTCGATGGCTCGGTTGCGGCTGCCGTCCAGGCTCGCGTTGAACAGGTGGGAGGGGTCCTCCAGCGAGGCACCCCGGGGGAAGGTCAGCTTGACGTGGTGCTTGTAGGTCTCCCCGGTGCAGATGATGCCATCGTGCGACCAGACCGGCACGCCGTCGGGATTGGTCGGTTTTCTCCACTTCACCTCCTCGACGACTCCGGGGTCTGCCTCCATGATCCATTCGCGCAGCCTGGCCAGGGTCGCACTACGCCAGTCGTCCTGCTCCTCGGACGCTTCCATCCGCTCTCCTAACTCTATAGCTCTCGGTCCCCCCGTTTCTATCAGTGAGCCAGCAGTTCGCCGGCCTCCGAACGGACGCACCGACCACGTTGGTGACGAGCGAGGGCGAGGAGGTCGAGGTCGACGGCGACCGGCTGAGGACGGAAGGAGCCACCGATCGCAGACGGTCCCGCGCCAGCAGGGCTGGCCGGCCTGAGCGGTTCGCGCTGGGCTGGTGGACGCCCGGAACACATGTTTGGCCGTCCGGGGCGAGCCCGAGGACCCTGCCATGCCAGGCGTTACCGGAGGCCCTCCCCGGTGGAGGATCAGATACCAACGATCCCGCCACTTCTTGGACAGACGACTCGCGTACGTGATGCTCGAAGCCCGATAAGACAAACCCCTCCTCTGCCCTGCCCCCCCGTCGAGGCAGGAGATCCTGATCCTTTCGGGATGCACTCACAAACCGAGCGGTTCCAGGACCTCTTCGATCCGGGCCTTGGCCTCTGCGACCCTGGCCCGCGTCGGAGCGAGCACGACGCAATCATCGGACTACCTGACCAGCGCCCCCAACCTTTGGCCCACTTCGGTCCACGCCGTTTCCAGCACGTGGAGGACGATGTTGGCCAAGAGCGGGGCAACGGGCGAGCCCCGTGGGG
>JAJZWW010000075.1 GCA_021846485.1 Actinomycetes bacterium | reverse complement strand
CCGCGTCCCCTGACGCGCCCGCTGAGCGGGAGGGGGCGGGGGCGGCGGGCGGCGGGCGGCGGGCGGGGGGGGGCGGGCGGTGGGCGGTGAAGCACAACCACTCCTGGCCGATCCGACGCTCGGGGTGTGAAGATCCTTGCTCACGGTGGGAAGGCCCCGGTTCGGCGCCTGATACTGGGGGCGTAGGGCAAAAGTGGGTGCTTCGGATCCTCGCATAGGGCACCGAATGCACCCAGTTCGGCCCTGCGCACCCAGTTCCTCCCTGTCTGATGCTCAAAGTGCTAGTGACAACACCTAGAGTGCTCCACAGGAGGCCTCTCGGGGCGGCTGGCGCGGGCGTCCGGTCCTGGCTGGCTGTACCGGCTGTACCGGCTGTACCGGCTGGCTTCGGGCACGCCGGCCCCCGCCCCCTCGCCCCCCGCTACCCGCCGGGGCACAGCGCAGGTACCGCGCGCCCCGCCCACGCGGGCGATAGCGTCGGATGCCCGCAAGACCGACCGAGGAGGCCTCCGTGGCAATTGCGACGATCAACCCAGCGACGGGCGAGACGGTCAAGACCTTCGACGAGGCCAGCGACGACGAGGTGGAGGCAGCCCTCCAGCGGGCGGCCGAGACCTTCGCCTCCCACCGGCTGACCTCCTTCGCCGAACGGGCCGGGTGGATGCGCGCGGCGGCGGACATCCTCGAAGCGGAGGCCGCCTCCACGGCGGCCCTGATGACCACCGAGATGGGCAAGACGGTGGCTTCCGCCCGGGCCGAGGTGCTCAAGTGCGCCAAGACCTGCAGGTTCTACGCCGAGCACGCCGAGGGCTTCCTCGCCGACGAGCCCGTAGACCCGGGCGCGGTCGGGGCCACCCGGGCGTACTCCCGCTACCAGCCGCTCGGCCCGGTACTGGCGGTCATGCCGTGGAACTTCCCGCTCTGGCAGGCGATGCGCTTCGCCGCGCCGGCGCTGATGGCCGGCAACGTCGGCCTCCTCAAGCACGCCTCCAACGTCCCCCAGACGGCCCTCTACATGCAGGACCTCTTCGAGCGGGCCGGTTTCCCCCGGGGCGCCTTCCAGACGCTGCTGGTCGGATCGGCGAAGGTGGAGCGCATACTCCGGGACCGCCGGGTGGTGGCCGCCACCCTCACCGGCTCGGGCCCCGCCGGATCGGCGGTCGCCTCGGTGGCCGGCGACGCGATCAAAAAGACCGTGCTCGAGCTCGGCGGCAGCGACCCGTTCATCGTCATGCCGTCCGCCGACCTGGCCCGGGCGGCCAAGGTGGCGGCCTTCGCCCGCACCCTCAACAACGGCCAGTCCTGCATCGCCGCCAAGCGCTTCATCGTGCACGAGGCCGTCGCCGACGAGTTCCAGCGCCTCTTCGTCGACGCCATGGGAGCGCTGCGGGTCGGTGACCCGATGGACGAGACCACCGACGTCGGACCGCTGGCCACCGAGAGCCAGCGCGACGACGTGGTCGAACTGGTTGCCGATGCAGTGGAAAAGGGGGCCCGGGTGCTCTGCGGGGGCGAGGTCCCCCCCGGACCCGGCTGGTACTACCCCCCCACGGTCCTCGCGGGGGTCACGCCGTCCATGCGGGTCCACCTGGAGGAGGTGTTCGGGCCGGTGGCAACCCTGTACCGGGTTGCCGGGGTCGAAGAAGCAGTCGAGCTGGCCAACGCCACCGATCTCGGCCTCGGCTCGAACGTATGGACCGAGGACGAGGAGGAGCGGGAGCGCTTCGTCCGGGACATCGAAGCCGGGATGGTCTTCGTCAACGGCAACACCACCTCGTACCCCGAGCTGCCCTTCGGCGGGGTCAAGACCTCAGGCTACGGGCGGGAGCTGTCGGCGCACGGCATCCGGGAGTTCTGCAACCTGAAGGCGGTCTGGGTCGGGGCGTGACCCGCCTCGGCCAGCTCGGCTCACGCCGCGGGCCCGAGCGCGGCCGCCAGCTCCGGCAGGCTGCCCGCGCTCCACTCGGGCGGATCGAACACGACCGGCCACGGTCCTCCGCGGCGGTCGAGGTAGGCGGTACGCAGCCCCGCGGCGCTGGCCCCCTGGATGTCCCAGGGGTGGCAGGCGACCAGGACCATGCGGGCGGGAGCCACCCCGAGGCTCCGGGCTGCGTAGAGGTAGGCCGCCGGAGCCGGCTTCCAGCGGCCGGCGTCGTCGACCGACAGCAGCTGGTCGAACTGGTCGCGGATCCCGGCCGCCCCGAGGAGGGACTCGGCGACGCCGACCGACCCGTTGGAGAGCGTCGCCAGTCGCCAGCCGTCGGACCGGAGGGCCGCGACCCCGGGCGCCACGTCGGGGTGGAGGGGGAGCTTCGGGAACCCGGCGAGGACTTCGCCGACAGCATCCCGGCCGCCGGGCAGCAGGGCCAGGAGGTTGGCCGCGGCGACGTCGGCGAAGCGTGGGCAGCGGCCGACCACGGTGAGGGCGAAGCCGTCGCGCAGCACCGAGGCGAACCACGCGCCGACCAGCCCGGGATCGGCCCCGACCGCGGTGAAGCGTTCGGCCATGGGAGCCAGGTCGGAGAGGGACTCGTTGACGTCGAAGACGACGACACTCGGGGCGGGGAGCATGGGCGGAACCTTCCGGTCGTCCCAGGGGTCCTAAAATCGGATGACTCCGTACCTACCCCCGGTCGCGGAGCGAGCAGCGGATGGGAGCGGACATGAAGCGATGGATCTTGCCGGTCGTGGCGGGAGCGGCCGTCGCGCTGGCGGGCTGCGGCAGCACCGGCGCCGCCTCCGGTACGGCTACAGGCGTGTCGGCGAGCTCCGGGACCGCCCCGGCAGCCACCTCCACGGCCACCTCGGGTACTTCCGGCAGTTCCGGGATCTCGGGTGCTTCGGGATCCAGCACCACCACGTCGGCGGGCGTCGGGGAGTGCCGCACAGCGCAGCTCTCCGGATCCCTCAGCGACGCAAGCGGCGCCGCCGGTAGCGTCTATTACCACCTGGTGCTCACCAACAAGAGCACCAGCAGTTGCTACGTGCAGGGCTACCCAGGGGTGTCGTTCGTCACCACGCCGAACGGCTCGCCGGTCGGCGCCCCGGCGCAGCGTCGAGCGGACCCCAGCGCCCCCGGGATCCCCCGGGTGACGCTCACCACCGGGGCCAGCGCCCACAGCGTCCTCCAGGTGGTGGAGGCAGCCAACTTCCCGGCGTCGCGCTGCGGCATGACCAAGGTCCCGGGCCTGAGGGTCTATCCCCCCAACCAGACGACCTCGCTCTACGTGCCCGCCCAGGAGGAGGCCTGCAGCGACTCCTCGACGGTGGTCATGGACGTCGAGCCGCTCCACGCCGGGGCCTGAGGGTTGGCTCACGGGAGGATGTTGACCGCCCGGGCGACAACCAGTCCGACGGTCACCAGGGCGACCGCCGACTGGAGCATCATGAGCAGCTTCGCCCACCGGCTGAGCGGCATCGTATCGGTCGGGCTGAAGGCAGTCGCGTTGGTGTAGGAGACGTAGAGGTAGTCGGCGAAGGTAGGTGCCCACCCGGGTGCCGCGACCGAGTTCGAAAGGTCCTGGGGGAAGGCCAAGTCGGGCCGGGGCCTGCCGCTGCGGGCCCGGGCGACGGGGCCGCCGGACTCCCACTCCCAGTACCAGAGGCCGAAGACGACGATGTTGGTCAGGTAGACAGCCCCGCCGCTGGCGAGGAGCGACACTGCGCCGAGGGTCGGGCGGTGCCCGACGACGATGTCCCGGATCAAGGAGTACGACGCCCAGGCGTTGGCCATGGAGGTCAGCGCGATGAGGGTGATGCTCATCGCCCGCAGCACCCGCGACCGCCGGTCGATGCGGCGGGGGTTGGCCACGAGGAGGGCTACCCCCAGGGCCGACTCGAGGCCCACCAGCAGACCGGAGGGACCGAGCTCGAGCTCCCTGGAGAGCGAGGCCTGCAAGGCGATGGCCGCGGCGATCGCCAGGGTCACCGGCCAGCGCTCCTCCCCAGCGAACGCGCGGACGCTGCACTCGGCGGGCGGCATCTCGGCGCCGATCGCCGCCTCCAGCCGACGAAGCTGGTGGCGCAGGTCGGCGACCACACCCTCCAGGTCGACATGGGGTTCGGGGGCGGCTGGCATCCCCCCAGGTTGGCTCACGCCGGCCCCGCCGGGGGGCATCACCGGCTCGGGCTCCTAGTGTGCCGCCACCGTGCTCAACCCGCTGCGACCGCTACGCCACCGCAACTTCGCGCTCGTGTGGTCAGCAGCGCTGGTGTCCAACGTCGGGACGTGGATGCAGACCGTCGCGGTCGGGGTACTGGTCACCGCCCGGACCGGGCACCCGGCGTGGACCGCGCTCGTGGCCGCCGCCGGCTTCCTCCCCGGAGGGCTGCTCTCGCCGCTCGGTGGGGTACTGGCCGACCGGATCGACCGCCGCCGGCTGTTCCTCGCCACGACCCTGGGGGAGACCGGCTGCGCCGCCGGTCTCACGGCCCTCTCCGCCGGCGGGCACGCGACCCCAGGGTTGGTCACCCTGGTGGTCTTCGTCGGCGGCTGCGCGAGCGCTCTCGGCTTCCCTGCCTACCAGTCGATCACCCCAGACCTGGTGCCCGTCGAGGATCTCGGGGCGGCGATCTCGCTGTCGTCGGCACAGTTCAACCTCGGGCGGGTGGCCGGCCCTGCCCTTGCCGGGGTGGCGATCGCCACCGGGGGGTACGCCTGGGCCTTCGGCGCCAACGCCGTCTCGTTCGGCGCGGTGGTCGTCGCCCTGCTGGCCCTGCGGCTCCCCCCGCAGGCCACTGACCGCTCCGGCGGGTCGGTACTCGCCAGGCTGGCCGCGGGCGCGCGGGCCACGGCATCGAACCGCCCGTGCCGCTCGGCGGTGGTGGTGATCTCGGTGGTCGCCCTCACCGCGTCACCGTTCATCGCGCTGGTGCCAGCGGTCGCCCTCGAGGCCCTGCACGGCGGTGCCGGCGCCACGGCCACGCTCATCACCGCCCAGGGCGTGGGCGCGGTCGCCGGCGCGCTGGCCCTCGCTCCCCTGGTCCGGGTCGTGGGGAGACGACGCCTGCTGCTCGCCGACCTGGTCGTGGTGTCCTGCGCCCTGGCCGCCTACGGCTCCGCCCCGGACCTGGCGAGCGCAGCCGCGGCGATGGTCGCAGTCGGCGCCGGCTACATCGGCATCCTGGCCGGGTGCAACACGATCATCCAGCTGCATGCACCCGCCGTCCTGCGAGGCCGGGTCCTCGGGATCTACATGACCGCCCTCGGGGTGCTCTACCCCCTGGGCGCCCTCGCCCAGGGCCTGGTCGCCGACCTGGTCGGCATTCGCGCCGTGACCATCGGCGGGGCAGCAGTCCTGCTGGTCACCGCCGCGCTCGCCCTGCGCCGGGCGGTCCCGGCGGCGGTGGACCACCCGCCCGCGGCGGCCGCTGCTCCCCCGCCTGGCGCCGCAGGCCGCCTCGGCCCGGTCGCCGGCGGCGCTACGCTCACCCTGTGGCCAGGTCGACGGGAGGCAGGTCCCGGATCTCCTCGCGGCTGAGGGCGACTTCGATCGCGTCGCCAGCGCGACCGGACACCGCCGCCACGGGGATGGCGACCTGCTTGCGTCCCCACAAATGGCCCTCCCGGAGCAGCACGTGGGTTATGCGGTGGTCCGCCGGGTCGACGACCAGACCCTGTACCGAGCCCACCTCGCCGTCACTGGCCCGTACCCGGTCACCACGGCGCACTTCGACCTCGCCGGCGGGAACCCGGTCGTAGACGACCGGCGCCACCGCCCCCGTGCCGGCCGGCCCGAGGCCGCCGGCAACGGCCAGGCCGAGGTAGGGCCAGGCGAGCACCTGGTCTCCGCCGAACCCGCCGGTAGGGTCGCCGGGGAAGAAGTGGCTCTCCTCTGCCTCCTCGAGCTCCAGCAGCCCGTCGGCGGTGCAGCCCAACCGCACAGGGGGTCCAGGGTCGACCACCATCGGGAGCGGGACCAGCCGTCCCAGCCCACCGCCGGCAGGCTCGACCACCAGGTGGGTGAGGGCCTGCGCCACCGGGTCGACCACCACCCAGGTCACCCGTCCCACCGGCGGGGAGGCGTCGGTGACGTCGCCTGCACAGATCACCTCGACGCCGATGCGGAACCGCTGTCCGCCGGCCGCGACGGGCCCATCCCCCGGCCGGCCTCCCCCCGCATCTCCGGCCAGTGGTCCTCCACCTTCTGTTGTTCCTCCACCTTCTGTGCGAGGCACCTCGGGAAGCGGGCCTGGGAGATTGGAAGATGTCGTCAGAGCACCTCCTGGGGCCACCGGCGGTCGCCCGCCGGTGGGGCATCTGCGGCGTCACAGGGGCTCGGACCACCTGCGACTGGTTTACAGTAGGTGCTTCCAACCACTCGATGTTGTCCCGGGCGGCCGGTTACCGACTCCGGAAGGTGGCTTTGCGACAGAACCCGAGGGCACTACGCCGCTTCGCTGTCGACAAGGACTTCTCGCCGCCCACTCTTCGGGACCGTGAAGGCAAGCGCCTGCAGTGCTGCGTGTCTCCCCCGGTACGGATGGTAGAGACCTATTTCGACTCGCCCGACCTGAGGTTGCGAGCCGCCGGCGTGGTCGTCTGCCGCCGGGCCGGAGCTGAAGGGCACTGGCTGCTGCGAGCCCCGGGGCCAGACGGCGTCCGCAAGGTGCGCCTCCCACCCGACGGCGCGGACCCCCCGGGGGAGATCCGTCGGCTGGTGACCGGTCGGCTCGGAGAGGCGCCACTCCGACCCCGGCTCACCCTCGATGCTGACCTCGAGGTCGTCCAGCTCGCCGCCCGGGTCGGCACCCCCCTCGTCCGACTGGTGGACGAGGCCGTCGTGTCCGAACGCCGGGACGACGGCCAAGTCCGCCGCTGGCGGAACCTGGTGCTCGAACCGCTCGACGCCGGAGGACGCCTGGTCGACGCCGTCGCCGGCCAGCTGGTCGCCGCCGGCGCCCGCCCGGTGGGGGCGACGACGGTCCCCGACCTGGCACTCGACCAACCCGGCCGTGGACCCCGACCCTCCGGGCTGCTCGCCATCCGGGTCGGGCAGCTCGTCGAGGAGATCGCCGACCGGGACCTGCAACTGCGTCTCGGCGAGCCTGAGGGGGTGCACGACCTCCGGGTGGCTGTCCGGCGCCTGCGCAGCTTGCTCGCCACGTTCGGGCGACTGCTCGGTCCCGAGCCGACCCTGCCGCTGCGCGCCGAGCTCGGCTGGCTCGGCGATCTGCTCGGTGCAGCACGCGAAGCCGAGGTGATCGAAGTTCGCATCGGCAACGCCCTCCGGACGGTCGCGGCGGCAGAGAGGCTCGGGGATGCTTGCGCGGACCTGATCGGGAACGCGCGCTCCGCCTGCGTGACCACCAGGGAACGCCTCGACGAGGGCCTCGCGAGCGCGAGGTACCGGGCGGCCGTCGAGCTCCTGCGGCGCTTCGCCGAGGACTTGGCCGTCGCCGACGACCTAGGCCCAGGTGGGGGGAGCGGGTCGGGGAAGGGTCGTCGGTCCGAGAGAGGCGGCGCCGGCACCAACCGCTCCGGAGAGGTCGAGGCGGTCGGCGAGGCGGTCTCCCGAGAGCTCCGCCGGGCGCGCCGGCGAGTCCGGGATGCGCGCTCCGCCGATGCCACCCGCCGCGACGAGGCCCTGCACGCCGCCCGCAAGCAGGCCAGGCGGGTCCGCTATGCCGTCGAGGTCCTCCGTCCCTGCCGCAACCGAAGGGACCGACGGCTGGAAGAGGCCTTCGCCACAGTCCAAGAGGTGCTCGGAGCCCGCAACGACGCCGTCGTCGCCAGGCGCTTCCTCGTCGCCGAGGGCGCTCGCGCCAGGAGCCTTCCCGAGGGCAACGGCTTCACCTACGGGATCCTGGCCGAGCGGGAAGCCCAGGCGGTGCTCGCGGCCGACGACGCCTTCGGCCCGGCGTGGCAGGCTGCCGCCCGGGCCGTCCGAGGCTGGTCGGCGCACCGCCGCTGAGCCCGGGCCTCCAGGCCAAGCTGGTCAGCCACCCCGCCAACCCCGACGCCCGGGGCGGGCGCTGGTAGTCGAGCGCCGCGAGGTCGGCTCGGGCGGGTCCGCTCCAGGGGGCAGGGAGGCAGGCTGGACCGGCGACGTCGCCTCGCGACTGGGCAGCCCACCGCTCGAAGGGTCGGGCAGTGGCGCCGGACCGGCCGCGGGGAGTCGCAGCACCTGCCATTCGACCCGGCCCCGCTCCACCGCGTCACGGACCTGACGCTCCCGGCTGGAGAGAGCCGACAACCCGGTCTTCACCTCCACGAAGACCACCCGCTCGACGCTGCCAGCGTCGAGCCCGTCGAAGACGACGAAATCGACGGGACTGCCGAGGAACCGGGCGTCGCGGCCGTCGAACCGACCGGCGAACTCGGGGAGCAGCGGGACGAGATGCTCCCGGACCTTCCCGCTCACCACCGCATGGCTCCGGGCTACCGAATCGCGACGGGCGGCGACCAGGTCCTCGGCGGTGTGGGGGTAGGCGGCACGGTGGGAGCGCAACTCCACCCGCGCCCGCAGGACCGACAACCATGCCACCACCACCGCCACGGCGGCGACCATGAGCACCATCACGTCCGTCGACGACATCTGCCGCGTCCTCTCGGCCGGCCGAACCGGCTCCTCCTGCCCGGGCCTCGCCCGGGAGTCGAGAGGATAGGAGGGGGGTCGGACCTCCGGACCGGGAGGCCACCGCCCGCGCGCCCCGAGCGGCGCTGCGCCTCTTGCCGAGGTCGACCAGGAGACGAACATGCGGTCAAGCGCCGACCTGTCCTGGCCGACAGAAGAGACATGGGTCCATACGACGCCCAGCGCCGGCCGCCGGCGCCTCCCCGAAGCCGTCAGCAGGTATCACACGTTGGCGCGGTGTCGGACTGGTACGCGATCCGGCCCATTCCGATGGACCAGCTGGACATCGCCGGGATCCTGAGCTCCGCCGACGTCGCGGTCGTCCACCGTCGGCGGCCGGCGATCACCGAGAGGACCGAGCACGCCAACGCCAGGGCCAAAGGCCTCCACCTTGCGGTCACCGATGGAGGGGTCTTCGTGATCGAAGCGTGCCCCTGGCGCTGGCGGCGCAGCGACCGGGGGGCCCTCGGGATCCTCGACGCCGACGCGGCGGTCGCTGAGCTGGCCCGCGACGCCGATGGCGTGGAAGAGGTCCTCGCCGGCGTCGGGTTGTCCCCCAACGAGATCAGACCGGTTCTCGTGTCAGGGTACGCCGAAGGGGCGGCTTTCACCTACGGTCGGGTGTGGCTGGCCGGGCCGGAGCGGCTCGAGGAGGTCCTCCACGCAGGCGGGCTGCGGCTATCGGACCACCTACAGTCCACAGTGCTGGAGCACCTCGCCGCGCTCTACACCGACAAAACGGGAGAGCCGAGCGACCCGCCGCAAGGGCCGGGCGACTACCCGTTGGACCCCGACGAGTGGAACCCCAAGCCGCTCCTGGTCGCCTCGGCGGCAACACACGGGCGGCTCGAGTCGTGGATGCAGCGCATCCCCCGCGACCAGATGAAGGTGGTGCGCAGCTCCAACCGGGGGCCGGCTCTCGTCCGGGCAGCACCCGGGGTGGCCGCCCATGCCGTCGTCGTCCAGAGATCCGCCTACCTCGCCGACCGGCTCCCGGGGCGGATCCTCGTCACCGCCGCCTCCCAGGTGCGGGTGGATGTCTTGGCCTCGGAGCACCGCCGCTTGTCGCCCACCACCTTGGAGAGGGTCGACTTCGCGACCGTGCACGGCTTCGCGCTACAGATCCTGGCCGACCGCGGCATCGCCTGCAGCGTGGACGAGCTCGGCCTCGAGAGCGCCTTCCGGAGGGCCTGGAGCCGCCTCGACGGCCTCGGGCTCGGGCTCGGATCCTGGGGGCCGCCGGAGCGATGGCGGCAGGAGATCCTGGGTGTCGTCAAGGGTGGGGGCCTGGCGAGCTTCGAGCAGTACCAGCGCTCCTCGCGAGCGAGGCGCTCTGCCCTGCTGCCCGGCGCCCACCGGCGTGAGGCGTGGGACCTGCACCTCGCCTACGCCGAAGAGCTGGCGCGCTCTGGCCTGCACGACTGGTACGACGTGGTCCTGCTGGCCCGGGACTCGCTGCGCGCGCAGCCTCTCGAGCCCGGCTACCGGGCGGTGATCGCCGATGAGGTCGACGACGCGCCCCCGGTAGCCCTCCAGCTATTGCACCGCCTCGTCGGAGACCGACCCGACGGCCTGCTGCTCGTCGGAGGGGCCTTCGCCGACGAAGGCCCGGATGACGTCGCCGTCTGGGGTGAGGTGGGGATCGACATCTCCGGGAGGTCGAGCGAGGTCCGAGCGGTGACCGGCGTGTCCTACGCGGCCAGCCGGATCTGGAGGGTCGACGAGGACAGGCGACCCCCGCGCAGCTCCTCTACGCCGGCCAGTACCGACACCGATACCGACTGGGACGGCAAGCCGGTCCGCCACGACGTCGCAGCCGACCGTGACGACCACGACCGCCAGCTTCTCGCGCGACTGCGCGAAGACCTCGCCGAGGGCGTTCCGAGCGAGGAGATCGCGCTCCTCTGCCCGAATGACCGGCTGGCAACCCACTACCGCCGCCTGCTCTCGAATGAAGGCCTGCCGGTCGCCGAGCCGGGGGCTCCCGCGAACCTCCCCGGGTGCATCACGGTCGCTCCCGTGAGCCGAGGTAGAGGCCGGTCCTACGACGTGGTGTTCATCCCCGCCGACGACCCTGTCCGGCCACTCCAGCGAACCGACCAGATGTCCAGGGGACGGACCGAGCGCTTCGCGGCGATGACCGCCGCCCGGGAGCGCCTCTGGGTCGGAACCGTCGACCCATCACGTGGCTGAACCCGACGCAACCGGGCGCGTCATCCGATCCGGCCTGCGCTCCGTAGACCATCGCGTCCCGTCAAATCCTCGAAAGGGAGACCATGTCGTCGCATCGAGAAGCTCCGCAGATCTCCAAGGACCCGGTTGCCGACAGCACCGACCTGTACGCCTTCGTCAGCCCGGACAACCCTTCCACGGTCACCCTCATCGCCAACTACATCCCCCTCCAGCTACCCGACGGAGGTCCCAACTTCTACGAGTTCGGCGACGACGTCCTCTACGAGATCAACGTCGACCACACCGGGGACGGCACACCCGACATCTCCTTCCAGTTCTCCTTCAGCACCACCGTCACCGACCCCAACACCTTCTTGTACAACACCGGTCCGATCACCAGCCTG